>CAJKKX010000299.1 GCA_905200565.1 uncultured Lachnospiraceae bacterium | reverse complement strand
CAAAAGCCCCTGCATAACCATGACGATCAGCTCGCTGACGCCGTTTCCTGTATAAATATCGCCAACTTCCACGTTCGGGATATTCTTTTTCCGGCAGTAGCCCTGAATCGCTCTTCTTGCCGACAAAAGACCTTTGGAATCCGAATAGCCCTCCGTATTCCTTAAATTCGCCGCCATACTCTCTATAAGCGCATCCGGCGCCCGGAAACCAAAAGGCGCCGGATTGCCGATGTTCAATTTCAGAATAGGGATTCCGTTCTCTTCCATCCGTGCCGCCTCATCCACCACCGGCCCCCGGACGTCATAGCAGACATTGTCCAGTTTCGTTGATTTTTCAAAAACTCTCATAAGGTTCCTGTCCCCCTTTCATTGCCTTAGTATATACCATTCTTATTTTTCTCACAACTGAAAGTTGAAACTTTCTTTCGGAATCCGGACTGCTGCCCTGGCTGTTCCAGGGCGGTAACCCGTACGAAAATTAATGAAAAATTCTCTTCAGGACAGCATCTGTATAAAGCAGTTCCTTCGCCCTCGTCCGGTATTCCTCCCTGTGTATATAAGTGTGGCGGTATGGTTTTATGGAAGGCGCAAGGTCGATGGCTTTTTCATAATCCCGGACGTCTAACTTTAAAGTTTCTACATAATCAAAAAAACCGGTATCTGTAAAAATCGTATGAATCCGTTTATAACGGTGATCCTGCACAAGACTCATAAGATAAGTCGCAATTCCCACCTGGATGCCGTGAAGCTGCGGAACCTCCAGGATTTTATCCAGGGCATGGGAGATTAAATGCTCGCTGCCGCTGGTGGGAGCGCTGTCTCCGGCAATTTCATTCGCAATCCCGCTCATGGCAAGCGAATCCAACAGTTCCTTTAAAAACAGATCGTCTTTGATGCTTTGAAACGGAGTCCGCACAAAACTGTTGACGGCTTTTTTTGCAATCATCATGGCAAAATCGTTTACTTCCCCATATCCGTGCTCTTCTTCAAACTTCCAGTCATAAAGGGCGGTAATTTTCGAAACCATGTCGCCGATTCCGGAATAGAGAAAGCGCTCCGGCGCGCTTTTGATGACTGCGGTGTCCGCTATGATTCCGTAGGGTATTTTTGCCGGAACGGAATTCCTTCTTCCCGCAATCAAAAGGGACGCGCTTGCACTGGAAAATCCGTCGCTGGAAGCGGATGTGGGGACGCTGATAAATGGAAGTTTGCGTAAGAAGCCGCTATATTTGGCAGCATCAATGACTTTTCCGCCGCCAATCCCAATGATTGCCTGTGTTTTATTCGGAAAACGGAAAGCAAGAGCGGTAATGTCTTCTAATCGGACAGAGTCCAGCTCCTGATACTCCAGGACTTCAATGTCCACATCTCTCAGAGATTCCATCACGGTATCTCCAAACATGTCAATCAATCCATTTCCAAAGAGAATGACGACCTTTTTCATTCCGCTCTCCTTTAAATACGTTCCAATTCTGTCAAGCGCTCCGTTTTCTACTTTTAATAATGCCGGAATCGCAATGTAATCGTTGTTTTTCTTTTTCATCATTTATTCTGTTCCTTTCTCTGAACCTGCCAGCGCCACGAAGAATAAGGCTCTGGCATTCTATCTACTATATTTGCCAGAATCACTGCCAAACATGCTCCGGCGGACAAAAGAAAAACGACCGCTGCGTTTCTTTATCCCTGCGCAAAATCAAAAAGCGACAATTGATTCGACTCCGGCAAATCTCCCAAAAGTCCCAGGTCATCCATCAGATCGATGACGGTCTTGCTCACCTTCGTCCTGCTGCGGAAATCGTCTTTGGAAAGGAACGGCCCGTCTTTTGCCGCTTCCACGACCGCCTCCGCCGCCTTATCTCCCATGCCGTCGATGCTGCTTAAGGACGGCATGAGCTTTCCGTCTACGATCTGGAACCGGCTTGCCTCTGCCGTATAGATGTCGATCGGCGTAAACTCAAATCCCCTGGCATACATTTCCCGGACGATCTTCATGTCCTTTACCGTATCCTGCTCTTTATTTGTCAGCTCCTCCGAACGTCTCTGGTACTGATCCATATAGTGTTTCAGCTTTTCCGCTCCCTGGCACATCAGCTCATAGCTGAACGCAGATGCACGGATACTGAAATATGCCGCATAGTAGGCCAGCGGATAGAATACCTTACAATAGGCGATGCGGTACGCCATCATGACATAAGCCGCCGCATGGGCTTTCGGGAACATGTATTTAATCTTCTTACACGACCAGATATACCAGTCCGGCACGTCATGCTTTTTCATCTCTTCTTCCCATTCCGGTTTTAAGCCTTTTCCCTTTCGAACACTCTCCATGATGGTAAAGCTCTCTTCACTGTCCAGCCCCATGTGTATCAGGTAAGTCATAATATCGTCACGGGTACAGATCGCCGTGGAAATCGTCGCCTTTCCTTCCTGAATCAGCGTCTGGGCATTTCCAAGCCACACGTCTGTCCCGTGCGACAATCCGGAAATACGCACCAGGTCTGAGAAGGTCTTTGGCTTCGTATCCACAAGCATCTGAATTACAAACTCCGTACCAAACTCCGGTATCCCCAAAGCCCCCAGCGGGCATCCGCCAATCTGCTCCGGCGTGATACCCAGCGCCTGCGTGCTGGTAAACAAAGACATGACCTCCGGGTCGTCCAGAGGAATCTTCTTCGCGTCCAGCCCGGTCAAATCCTCCAGCATACGGATCATCGTCGGATCATCGTGTCCCAGAATATCCAGCTTCAAAAGGTTGTGGTCAATGGAATGATAGTCAAAATGTGTGGTTGTAACTGTGGAATTCACATCGTTTGCCGGACGCTGAATGGGGCAAAATTCATAGATATTATGGTCACTGGGTACAACCATCAGACCACCGGGGTGCTGCCCTGTGGTACGTTTGACACCAGTGCATCCATTCATCAGACGGGTAATCTCCGCATTATGAGCAGTAATTTCCCGTTCATCAAAATATTTTTTGACAAAACCATAAGCCGTTTTATCCGCCAAAGTACCAATGGTACCGGCTTTAAATACATGCCCTACACCGAACAATTCTTCCGTATAGGCATGAGCTGTCTGCTGATATTCCCCAGAGAAGTTCAGGTCAATATCCGGTTCTTTATCCCCTTCAAAGCCCAGGAATGTCTGGAAGGGAATGTCGTGACCGTCTTTATGCATGAGTGTACCGCATTTGGGGCAGTTCATATCAGGCATATCACATCCACTGGCTTCTTCCATGGCAAAGGATTTCACCAGTTCAGAATCAAAGTCTGAATATTTACAATTGGGGCAGACATAATGGGGCGGCAAAGAGTTTACTTCCGTAATCCCCGCCATATTTGCCGCAAAGGACGAACCT
>CAJKKX010000298.1 GCA_905200565.1 uncultured Lachnospiraceae bacterium | reverse complement strand
GACGCGGACGGTGCGTGCTGTCCTGAATGACAACCGGATCCAGCTCATGATCAATTCTCCGTGCGCCGGGATTTTAAAGCTGCGCAGTGCGATTGCAAAATATCTGCGCGAGTTTCGTGGAATGCAGGTGCTGCCGGAGCAGATTATTGTCGGCGCAGGAACGGAGTATCTGCATAACCTTCTGATTCAGCTTCTCGGAAACGATCTTGTTTATGGAGTAGAGGATCCCGGATATCACAAAATTGCGCGGATTTATGAGAGTATGAAGGTACGGTACGAGCCAGTGCCGCTCGATCAGGACGGTGTTTCGGTGCAGGAGCTGGAAAAAAGATCGGTTGATATTATTCATACATCCCCGTCCCATCACTTTCCAACCGGGACAGTCATGCCGGTCAGCCGTCGCTATGAACTGCTCGGCTGGGCGGCAAAATCAGATCATCACTATATCATTGAGGACGATTATGACAGTGAGCTGCGTCTCGGCGGAAAGCCGTTTCCAACGCTGCAGAGCATCGACGTTTCGGACAAGGTCATCTATATGAATACGTTTACGAAAACACTTGCCTCCACGGTACGGATCAGCTATATGGTGCTGCCGCAGACACTGGCAGAGAAATTTTACCGCGAGCTGTCGTTTTATTCGTGTACCGTTTCCAACTTTGAGCAGTACACACTGGCGGAGTTTATTGAGAACGGCAGTTTCGAAAAACATATCAACCGGCTGCGGAACTATTATCAGAACAAACGCGACTTAATTCTGCAGGCGCTCGAAAAGAAACCGCTCGGAGATTACGTGACGATCGAAGAGGAAGAAGCTGGCGTCCATTTCCTGATGCATCTTTGCACCGATCAAAAAGAAGAGAAGATCGTCACGCAGGCGAAATCCCGCGGCGTAAAATTAAAGCCGCTCTCCGGCTATTACGCAGACACAGCGGAGGCGGCAAAGCAGGAAAATACGTATGTCATGAATTATTCCTCCATTGATCCGGCAGCAATGGAGCGGGCAGCGGGAGTGCTGCTTCATATTCTGCAGATACCTGGCAGATGATCTGCGAAACGAAAAGAATCGGAAGGATTGGGTGGCTGGATGCAGAGAATGATAGACACTGTTTCCAAAATGGACATGTCTGCGCATCCCCAAGTTACTGAACTGATAGAATGGAGAAAAGTATATGACGAATCGTGAAATGATGGAGATTGCCATGAGGCAGTCTGCGGAAGACATGGGATGCCATGTAGAAGATTTCAAGGCGGACAAAAATGTTGTTGTTCCCATAAATTTAGGAAAGAAGGCCCGCAAATATTTGAAAGAGCCTATTACCTGCAATCTGGTTTCCTATGGAAATAATATCATGGCAGCTTCCATACCGGAGACGATGGATCTGGTGTCTGCGTATGTAGACAAATTCGAGTTTTACCACTGTTTTGAGACACCAAACATGCATTGGCTGAATGAACGTTTAGCTGAAAAAGGTCACAAAATATGTTTCATGGCAGAATACTATCTGCCGGACATCAGCCGGATACCGACTCTTTCCTGTGCCTATGTGACACGAGTATTAACACAGGAAGCTTTTGCGGATTTGTATCGACCGGAATGGAGCAATGCGCTTTGCGAAGATCGGAAGAATCTGGATGTACTTGGCGTCGGCGCATATGACGGAAGCACGCTGGTGGGACTTGCCGCCTGTTCTGCCGATTGCGACGATATGTGGCAGATTGGTGTGGATGTCTTGCCGGAATACAGACGACAGGGGATTGCCTCTGCACTGACAAGCAGACTTACAAAAGAGATCATAAACAGGGGAAAAGTACCTTTTTACTGTACCGCCTGGTCTAATGTCAGATCTGTAAGAAACGCTGTCAAAAGCGGTTTTATACCGGCATGGGTAGAAATGACTGCAAAACCGGCAAATATTGTTGATGAGATGAATTTATGAAGGAACCTTCCCTGTCGATTCCCGCTGAATCAGCTGTGCATGCAGCAAATATGTACTGATTGGGATGTGATTGAGAAGACTTGACAATGCAAAAAATCCCCTTTTTCCGAGCTCCAGCCGATCTTGTCTGATGGTTGTAAGGGGCGGTGACGTACAAGCGGCAATCGGCAGGTCATCAAATCCAATAATGCTGATATCATCAGGAACCTGGAATCCCAGCTGCTGACATTGCGTGAGCGTTGCACTTGCAAGGGTATCCTGGTTGCAAATAATAGCAGTAATTCCGTTTTCCAGGAAACGGGGAAGATGCTTTTCCATACATTCTGACAGATAATAAGAACAGCCGATCGCAGCAGGAGAAGTCTTCAGTCCATGCTGGTGCATGGAACGGAGAAAGGCAGCATGGCGTGCCTGGAGAACCCGGGCACCGAGGGAGCTGCTCAGATAGGCGATCTTCCGGTGTCCAAGTCCGGCAAGATAAGAGACGGCAAGTTCCATTCCCTCCTCATTATCAATACCTACATAAGCGGTGGAAGGATTCCCTACTATATAGTTGTCGAAAAGAACAGCCGGTGTGCGGCTTATTTTAAAGTCCTGAATCCAGGGATCGCTCAGGGAAAAGCCGACCACAAAAGCTCCTATATAATCATGCTCCAGCATGAAAACATCATAATGCTGGCTTCTTTGGGTCTTAATATCAACAGGCACAATTTCAACATCAAATCCGGCCGGTTCTGCCATCTGACGAAAACCCACCAGGATATCATAGGCAAAATGATGCGGTTCTTGATACCGCATATTCTCTTTTTCTATTATAATACAGACTTTTTTTGTCGGTTTCTTATAACGCCGCAGCTTCGTATAACCCAGAGCTACGGCAGTTTCCAAAACCTGTTTCCGTAAAGCTTCGCTGATATCAGGCGCGTCATTGAGGCTATGGGTGGCCCCTCTCGGTTGATTGCAACAGGAGAGCGCACCTTTGGCGACGGCACCGTAAAGACATACGAGTATTACAACTACGACGGTTTCAAGTCCGCATATGAAACGGTCATCCGGCAGACAAGCGCGCTCAACAGTGGGCCGCGCAAAGCGGTCGGGCCGGGCGTGAAGCAGATAGGAGAGAAAACATGAAACGAAGAAGAAAAAGGAGGGCTTCGCCGGCGTCGCTTATCTGCCTGCTCGCAGTTTTAGCCTCGTGGCTCTCCGCATCAGTGTCAGCGAGGAAGCCGCAGCGTCGGCACAAATGACCGGCAAGTTAGAAAACCCAGCAACGACAGCACCTGTCCGGCTTTTAGAAGCAGAAATGACCGAGGCTGAGCAAGTTACCAGGGCCGAAGATCGTCCCGCCCGTGCAGCTCGGTATGTCAACATCGAAATGACTGACGAGGAGCTGGCAGAGCTGGCTGCGGTCGTATTCCTCGAAGCCGGCA
>CAJKKX010000297.1 GCA_905200565.1 uncultured Lachnospiraceae bacterium | reverse complement strand
CCTTTTAAAACTTCTGAAGCGTTCTTTTGTGCGTGCGCAGATGGAAGAAGGTTCCCTGCATTTTATAAATTCTCTGGTGAAAGCCCTGCTGTATGTGATCCTCGTGGCGGGGCTCGCCACTTACCTCGGCGTAAAAGAGGCTTCGATTGCCGCCCTTTTAGGGTCTATGGGGGTAGGAATTGTACTTGCGTTAAAAGAATCCTTGTCAAATCTTGCCGGAGGATTTATACTCTTGATTATGAAACCGTTTCAGGTGGGAGATTATATTAAAGAAGATGGTCATGGCAACGAGGGAACGGTAGAGAAGATCGACCTTTTTTACACCTACCTGCTGACGCCGGACAACCGTACGGTCAGCGTCCCGAACGGAATTTTATCAAACACCAGCCTGACCAACATTTCCAGGCAGGAGATGCGGCAGATTCGGGAGATTGTCGGGATTTCCTATCAGGCGGATATCAGGGAGGCGAAGGAAACGATCGAAAAGGTACTGCGTATGGAAAAAAGAATCCTGACGACGCAGGACGTGGAGGTCTTTGTGGAGACACTGGGCGAGAGTTCGGTAGATATAGGATGGAGAGTCTGGGTCAGAACAGAGGATTACTTTCCGGTCAGACGCCAGCTTACCGAAGAGATCAAATACGCATTTGATGAAGCGGGCATTGAAATACCCTATCGGCAGCTTGAAGTGGCTGTACGGCAGGCAGAGAAGGAGTAGACAGTGATATGGAGCCACATAAGCATGTGAGAGAAGACGGCAGCGTGTATGAGCATACACATACGCATGCGCATGACAATGAGACGGTTCCCCATTCGCATGGAGGACATACGCATACGCACGAGAATACGAAGGCTGTGCTGAACCGGCTGTCGCGCGCGATCGGCCATCTGGAGTCGATACGGAAAATGGTGGAGAGCGGAAGGGATTGCAGTGAGGTGCTGATTCAGCTTTCCGCAGTGAAAGCGGCGATCAATAACACCGGAAAGGTCATACTGCATGACCATATCCAGCATTGTCTGGTAGAGGCGGTAGAAACAGGGGACAACTGAACAAGGCGATCGACCGATTTATTAAGTAAGAGGATTAGGTAAAATGGGAAAAAAACGAGTGGATAAAAAAAGCGCGGCATATAAGAAATACAGGAGAAGGAAAGTGCTTTTTATCGTGGAGATGGTGCTGCTTTTCCTGGTGTGCGGAGTTGCTTATGTCTACATACAGCTTGATTCAAAACTGAACCTGATGGAAACGGAGAAGCTGGATGAGAAAAAAGTTGTCGTGAACAAGACGGCGGAGACAAACCCTACTTTGAAGGGATATATGAATATTGCACTTTTCGGCGTGGACGAGAAAAAGGAAAACACAGATACGATTATCATTGCGAGTATCAACAATGATACCAAGGTGGTGAACCTGGTATCTATTTACAGGGATACGCTGCTGAATATCGGGGAGGACAGATACGGGAAGGCGAATTCTTCTTATCCGAACGGCGGTATGGAGTGGGCGCTGAGTATGCTGAATACGAATCTGGATATGGATATTTCGAAATATGTGATGGTGGATTTCAGTGCGCTTACAGATATTATTGACGAGCTGGGCGGGATTGAAATTACTGTTACGGACGAAGAGGCTGAGCATTTGAGCAACTACTGTGTCAGCGTGGCAAAGGTTGCGGAGAAAGACTATGAGAGACTGCCTGGGGGCGGGACGTATCTCATGGACGGCGTACAGGCTACCGCTTACTGCCGGATTCGTTATGGAGGCGGGAATGATTATAAGCGTACTCTGCGGCAGCGTGAAGTGATTGCGAAAATCGTGGATAAGGCGAAAAGTGCAGACATCGGAACGCTGAACAAGCTGATGGATGAAGTATTTCCGAAGATTAGCACAAATATCTCTAAGAGCGAGATTCTTTCTATGGGTATGAGTATGCTTTCTTACAAAATCGGTGAGACGACGGGATTTCCATTCTGGCACAGAACTTCAGAGGACGGATCGTATAATGAAGTGCCTGTGACATTGGAAAAGAATGTAGACCAGCTTCATATTTTCCTGTTTGGTGATGAAGATTATGAGCCGTCAGAAGATGTAGTCGAGAGGAGCAATTATATCATTGAACGAACAGGATTTTCAGAGGATACGGCGGTCAGTGATGAAAACTATCAGAGCAGCGGAGATGAGCTGACGACAGAAAAAGAAAATGAGTCGGAAAGCGATTCGCAGGAACAGTGAGGAGTAAGCGAGGTGGGCAATTTTAAATGAATGTTTTGTTTTTTTTGACGCCAAAGAGTGAAGTCGCATATTTATATGAGGATTTTTCACTGAGGCAGGCATTGGAAAAGATGGAGAATCACAGATATACGGCGATACCGATTATCAATCGCGCCGGAAATTATGTGGGAACGATTACCGAGGGAGATTTTCTGTGGAGCATAAAGAATACGGGATTGCCAGATATACATAAGGCGGAGGATATTCCGTTAAAGTCAATTCCGAGACACTGGTATAACGATCCGGTCAATGTAAACTGCGATATGGAAGATCTGATTCTTACTTCCATGAACCAGAATTTCGTACCGGTGATTGATGATAAACAGATTTTTATCGGTATTATCACGAGGAAAGAGATTATCCAGTATTGCTATAATCGGTACAAGGAATGCTGTGGAGATGCAAGAGAACAAAATATTGACAAAAAAAATAATAGTTGATACAATAGGAACATTAAGTCAGAGAAAGCGGGTTTTTCTATGAAAAGACGAGTATTATCTATGTTAGTTGACAATACATCCGGTGTTTTGAGTCGTGTAGCGGGACTTTTCAGCCGCAGAGGGTACAATATTGACAGTCTGACTGTTGGAGAAACGGCGGATCCGAGATATTCCAGGATGACAGTTGTGGTTCAGGGGGATGAGCTGATTCTTGACCAGATCACAAAGCAGGTCGCAAAACTGATTGACGTCGTGGACATCAAGACACTGAAGGACGGGGAGAGCGTAAATCGCGAGCTGATTCTCGTGAAGGTTCGTGCAGAAGCGGAGAACCGTCAGGATATCGCAGCCCTTGTGGGAATGTTCCGTGCGAACATTGTTGACGTAGGAGTGGATTCCCTTACGATTGAAATTACGGGAAGCCAGTCAAAAATCGAGGCATTTATTAATCTTCTGAAGGATTATGAAATTCTGGAACTGGCTCGTACCGGAATTACCGGACTGTCAAGGGGCGCCGATGACGTCAGGTATCTGTAGAAGATTACATAGGGTAGCTAGAGGCTTACAGAACCTTTAACACATAAATTAAGAAGTTTGGAGGAAATGAAAATGGCAGCAAAAATTTACTATCAGGAGGACTGTAATCTTTCTTTATTAGAGGGAAAGACGATTGCGATTATTGGATACGGCAGG
>CAJKKX010000296.1 GCA_905200565.1 uncultured Lachnospiraceae bacterium | reverse complement strand
ATCTACGATGACATCTACATTGTCACCGACGAGGAAGCCATTCAGACTTCAAAGGATCTTGCCCGTCTCGAGGGTATTATGTGCGGCATCTCCAGCGGGACGAATGTAGCGGCTGCGCTAAAGCTCGCCAGAAAGCTCGGCAAAGGAAAGACGGTTGTCACCGTGCTTCCGGACACCGCAGAGCGCTACTTCTCCACCCCTCTGTTTGCAAACGAATGATACCTACCTTTCGTTCGGGTAGATTACCCCGATCTGTGCGCGGATATTGTCCATCAGTTCCATAATATATATGGTTTCTGCATGCGGCATTTCCGGGCACTCTTTTTCGTTCTCTTTAAGCGCACGCATACACGCCTCCACCTCATACTCGTAGCCGGTGATCTGCTTCGGCGTCTCATATTCCGCAATCAGATGATGCTCTGTATCGTAAACGCGGATGCCCTCACAATTGTTGATATTCTGAACCAGGATATAGCCCTTATCCCCGTAAATCGCACCTTCGCGATTGCATGCAGCCCTCATATCACTGTGGAGCGTCGCTGTTTTTCCATCCTTGTAGATCAGTGTAATATTATCCACGGCATCCACGCCCCGCTCCGTCAGAACCGCCGACGCCTTTACTTCCTTAATCTCATCGCCAAAAACCATCGACGCAAAATTCAGCGGATAAACGCCAAGGTCAAGCAGTGCTCCGCCGGCAAGCGCCGGATCTGTCATACGCTGTATATGCTGCAGGGGATAGGAAAGCGTTGCATAAAGCGAATGCGGCGTACCGATGATCCCGCTCGCCAGTATCTCATCCAGGGTTTTTCTCATCGGCATATAGCGCGTCCAGATCGCCTCTGTCGCAAGCACGCCCCTCTCTTCTGCCATCGCCAGCACTTCCTTCGCCTGCGCCGCGTTTTGTGTAAAGGATTTTTCCGTCAGCACATTTTTTCCGTGTGCAATGCACAGCTTCATGTGCTCATAGTGGTGTGAATGCGGCGTTGCAATGTAAATCAGATCAACCTCCGGGTCGCATACCAGCTCCTCATAAGAGCCGTAAGCATGCATAAAGCCATGCTCTTCAGCAAACGCCTTCGCCCGCTCCGGATTTCTTGACGCCACTGCCCAGGAAATTACCTGCGGCATCTCATGGATCGTTTCCGCCATCTTGCCGGCAATGTTCCCGGCTCCTAAAATTCCCATTTTCATTTCCCTTTTCCTCCTTATGTGATAAATTTTGCCCCATATCCTTCCACTCACACAGAGCCTTACGGACAGGAATTTTTACTGCGCTCTTTAAATGAGCTTTCTCCAACCTGCTGCCTGCAAAAAACCCCAGGCATCCGCAATCACTGATTTTGGAATACTTGGGGTTTCATTTTTTGCTTACTTTGCGTAGTCTACCGCGCGTGATTCACGGATTACGCTGACTTTAATCTGTCCCGGGTATTCCAGTTCAGCTTCAATCTGTTTTGAAATATCCCTCGCCAGCAATACCATGTCCGCATCGCTGACTTTCTCAGGAACAACCATAATTCGAATCTCTCTACCTGCCTGAATAGCAAATGATTTGTCAACGCCCTTAAAGGCATTTGCAATATCCTCTAACTGTTTTAATCTGTTGGTATATGTTTCCAGTGTTTCTCTTCTTGCACCCGGGCGCGCAGCTGAAATTGTGTCTGCCGCCTGTACAATACATGCAATTAAGGTTTCTGGTTCTACATCGCCATGGTGGGCTTCCACTGCGTTGATGACGGTCTGTGACTCCTTGTACTTTTTACAGAGGTCTGCACCAATCTGTATATGAGAGCCGTCCACTTCATGGTCGATGGATTTGCCAATGTCATGCAATAAACCGGCACGCTTCGCCATGCGAACGTCCAAGCCGATTTCCCCTGCCAATAAGCCTGCCAGATGCGCCACCTCGACAGAATGCTTCAGTGCATTCTGACCATAGCTGGTGCGGAATTTCATTCTGCCCAGCAAGCGTATCAGCTCCGGGTGGATTCCATGTACTCCTACCTCTAAAGCTGCTGCTTCGCCTTCCTCGCGAATCATTGTTTCTACTTCTTTTTGTGCTTTTTCAACCATTTCTTCGATTCTGGCCGGATGAATGCGTCCGTCCACAATCAGCTTTTCAAGTGCAATTCTGGCAACTTCTCGCCTGATCGGATCAAAGCTGGACAGAATTACCGCTTCCGGCGTATCGTCGATGATCAGATCGACGCCTGTCATTGTTTCGAGTGTACGGATATTTCGTCCTTCACGTCCGATAATACGTCCTTTCATCTCGTCACTCGGGAGCTGCACCACGGAAATTGTAGTTTCTGCCACATGATCGGCCGCACAACGCTGAATGGCAGTTGCTACATATTCCTTTGCTTTCTTACCTGCTTCTTCTTTTGCTCTACTCTCCAGCTCTTTATAGAGTCTGGCGGTATCGCTCTTCACTTCGTCTTCAACAGTTTTTAACAGATAGTCTTTTGCCTGCTCGGAGGTTAAACCTGAGATTCGCTCCAGTTCCTGCATTTTTCTGTCGTGGATCTGCTCGATCTCGACACTCTTTCGCTTTAACTCTTCTTCTCTGGCTGTCAAATTCGTCTCGCGTTTTTCCAGTGCATCAGACTTCTTATCAATGGCTTCTTCCTTTGATAATACGCGCCGTTCATACTTCTGCAGCTCTGCTCTGCGCTCTTTGGTTTCCCGATCCAGCTCGTTCTTGCGGTTCATGGATTCTTCCTTCGCTTCAAGCAGTGCTTCGCGCTTTTTCGTCTCTGCGACTTTCAATGCATCATCTATTATGTCCCTGGCTTTTTCCTCCGCACTGCCGATCGTTTTTTCCACTACATTTTTCCGATAGGCAAGCGCAGCAAACCAGCTAATAGCTGCTGCAAGCAAGGCGACTGCGACACAGATAACAATCGTTACTGCACTCACAGGAGCACCTCCTTATTAAGTTTTCATTGTACAATTACAACAATTCAATTCTATACTTTTTTTAATCTTCTGTCAAGTAATTGTAAACCGAAAAACAAGATATTAGAATCTTGCAGGCAAAATAGCAAAGCCGACAAAAATTATTCGTCATACGCTTTCATGCACCGCCCAATAGCGGCTCCCGAAAATCCCTTTCTTGCGAGGAATGCATACATGCGCCTCTTTTCGGCTTCGTCTGCACTCTCCGGCTGATAATGGCGTTTTTCCATCCAGCCGCGGATCAGCTCCTCCTCCGGAACGCTCTCCGATTCCTCGAAGGCTGCTTCCACCAGACTGCGCTCCACTCCGCGCAGATACAGCTCCTGCTCGATCTGCCGGCGGCTTTTCTTTACCTTCATGCATTCCACATACTGCCTTGCGTAGCGGGCGTCGTCCACATAGTGGTAGGCCTTCACATATGCGATTGCCTCGTCGATTGTGCATCTTTT
>CAJKKX010000295.1 GCA_905200565.1 uncultured Lachnospiraceae bacterium | reverse complement strand
TGAAGAGCAGCCAGACAAGCCGGGCCTTCATTGGGTCATTTGTGGTAGAGTTTTTGGCTTTGATATCGCGCCTCACATGTCAGGTTCATCCCCAGCTTGCGAAAAACGGAATCATCCACCTGCGAGAGAATCACCGAGGAATGCGCTTCACACCCCTTGAGCTTTGCTAGCTGCTTCATGGCGAGTTCGGCAGTTGGGTTCGTCGCCGCGCTGATGCACAGAGCGATGAGCACCTCGTCGGAGTGCAGCCTGGGGTTATGATTTCCCAAATGCTTGGTTTTCAAATTTTGAATCGGCTCTATAATAATAGGGGAAATCAGCAAAATGTCGTGTTGGATGCCGCCGAGCGCTTTCAGCGCGTTGAGCAGCACAGCAGCGGATGCGCCGAGCAGCGGGGAAGTTTTGCCGGTGATGATGCGTCCGTCCGGCAGCTCGATCGCGGAGGCAGGCAGCCCTGTCTCCTCCGCGCGGGCGAGCGCGGAGGAGGCAACGGCGCGATCATGCGTTGAAACGCCTGCCTGATTCATCAAAAGCTCCACTTTATAAACAGCCGCTTCATCCACCCGGCCCTGCTTTTGATCGCACAGAGCGTGGTAATAGCGGCGGATGATCTCCTGCTCGGAGGCACGGCGGCAAACATCGTCCTCTATGATACAGTTGCCAGCCATATTGACGCCCATATCCGTGGGCGATTTATAGGGGCTCTCCCCCGCGATGCGCTCAAAAATGGCATTCAGCACGGGAAAAACCTCAATATCGCGGTTATAATTGACAGTGGTTTCGCCATAGGCTTCCAAATGGTAGGGGTCGATCATATTAACGTCGTTTAAGTCGGCCGTTGCAGCCTCATACGCCAAATTGACCGGATGGCGCAGCGGGAGGTTCCACACCGGGAAGGTTTCAAATTTGGCATAACCGGCGTTAATCCCCCGCTTGTGCTCGTGATAGAGCTGGGAAAGGCAGGTCGCCATTTTTCCGCTGCCGGGGCCGGGGGCTGTGATCACTACCAGAGGACGTTTTGTTTCGATGTATTCATTTTTTCCGAATCCATTGTCGCTGACGATGAGAGGAATATTGAAGGGATAACCTTCAATGATGTAATGGGTGTACACCTTAAGCCCCAGTTTTTGCAGACGGCTTTTAAAGAGGCCGGCGCTGCTCTGCCCGGTGTATTGAGTGATGACTACACTTCCGACGTACAGCCCCTTTGCCTCGAAGGAGTCGATCAGACGTAGCACATCCGTGTCATAAGTGATGCCCAGGTCGCCCCGGATTTTATTTTTTTCAATGTCGCCGGCGCTGATCACAATGACAATTTCCGCCTGGTCGGAGAGCTGCATCAGCATCCGCAGTTTGCTGTCCGGCTCAAAGCCCGGAAGGACTCTGGACGCATGGTAATCATCAAAAAGTTTTCCGCCGAATTCCAGATAAAGTTTGTTTCCGAACTGTCCGATGCGCTCACGAATGTGCTCGGACTGCGTAGAAAGGTATTTTTCGTTATCAAATCCTGTTTTCATTGATGTTCTTCTCCTGAAAAATTATTTAATCGTATCATTATACTACAGAACGGAGCCAGAGTACAAACCCTTTTCGACAAAATTTTAGAAAACCTTTATAATTGTGAGACTTTTTTCACAAACTTCATATTGATTTCTACGGGAAGTATCTTTATAATTAGTAAAAGGATAATCTAGGAGGTAGAAATGGACAATAAACAGACGCCGGGGAATGGAAATGGTTCCCAGGGAGGGCAAAATGGTGGGCCGAAAAATGATAAAACACCGAAGAATGGACAGAATATCGTTGTTTTCCTGGTCGTATCGCTCGTCGCATTGGTTTTGATTAATCTTTTTAATTCGATGTTGAAAAGTTCCACGGAGACGAAGATCACATACAATGAGTTTATCGAAATGGTTGACAAAGGAGAAGTCGAAAAGGTAACGGTCATGGGGAGCGAGATCACGATCATACCGAAAAAGCAGCCGTTTCCGGGCATTGAGATCAGCTATACGACCGGGCGCATGGATGACAGCGAGCTGACACAGAGGCTTCTGGACGCCCACGTACAGTGTGAGTATAAGGTGCAGGACACCACGAAGGTGATGATCTACAATCTTCTGGCAACGCTGCTTCCCCTGATTCTGATCTGGGTGTTGCTGTGGCTTTTCATGCGGAAGATGTCAAAGGGCGGCGGCGTCATGAGCGTCGGGAAAAATAAAGCCCGTGTTTATGCGCAGAAGGAAACAGGGGTGACCTTTGCGGACGTAGCGGGACAGGATGAAGCGAAGGAGTCTTTACAGGAAGTGGTGGATTTTCTGGAAAATCCGGGACGTTATGCAAAGATCGGAGCGAAACTTCCGAAAGGAGCCCTGCTCGTGGGTCCTCCGGGAACCGGGAAAACGCTGCTGGCAAAAGCGGTGGCGGGAGAAGCGCACGCGCCGTTCTTTTCCCTTTCGGGTTCGGATTTTGTAGAGATGTTTGTGGGCGTCGGCGCTTCCCGTGTGCGCGACCTTTTCGCGGAGGCGAAGAAGAACGCGCCGTGTATTATTTTCATTGACGAGATCGATACCATCGGAAAGAGCCGTGACAGCCGCTACGGGGGCGGAAACGATGAGCGTGAGCAGACGCTGAACCAGCTCCTTGCGGAGATGGATGGTTTCGATTCTGCGTCCGGGCTTCTGATCCTGGCGGCAACCAACCGTCCGGAGGTTCTGGATCAGGCGCTTCTGCGTCCGGGACGTTTTGATCGCCGTATTGTTGTTGACAAGCCGGATCTGAAGGGGCGCGTGGATGTGCTGAAGGTTCATGCGAAAAATGTGTCGATGGATGACACCGTGGATCTGGAAGCGATCGCGCTTGCCACATCGGGCGCAGTTGGTTCTGATCTTGCAAATATGATCAACGAGGCTGCGATCCTTGCCGTAAAGAACGGCAGAAACGCCGTCAGCCAGAAGGATCTGTTTGAATCTGTGGAGGTCGTTCTGGTAGGTAAGGAAAAGAAAGACCGCATTATGAGCCAGGAAGAGCGGCGGATTGTTTCCTATCATGAGGTAGGACATGCACTGGTAAGTGCTTTGCAGAAGGATGCGGAGCCGGTACAGAAGATTACAATTGTACCAAGAACTATGGGAGCGCTTGGATATGTGATGCAGACGCCGGAAGAAGAGAAGTTCCTGAATACGAAGAAAGAGCTGGAGGCGATGCTGGTGGGGATGCTGGCAGGCCGGGCGGCAGAGGAGATTGTATTTGATACGGTTACGACAGGAGCTTCTAATGATATTGAAAAGGCGACGAAGATTGCAAGAGAAATGATTACGCAATATGGTATGAGCGACCGGTTCGGACTGATAGGACTGGAATCTATCCAGAATCGATATCTGGATGGAAGGGCAGTTATGAATTGCGGTGAGAAGACTGCCTCTGAGATTGA
>CAJKKX010000294.1 GCA_905200565.1 uncultured Lachnospiraceae bacterium | reverse complement strand
AAAAAAGTGATGTTGACAATCATACGTATGTGGCGGTCATCAATCAGACGGCTGCCGAGGAAATCTTTGGCACGCGAAATGTGCTGGGAGAAGAGATTTCGCTTGACGGGAGAAGTTTTCAGATCGTGGGCATTCTTGCAGAGGATGATTCGGTCACTTCTGTACGGAACTCTGATACGCTGGAGGCGTATATTCCATATACGACCATCATGCGCATGACGGACAATATTTTCCATATCACGTCTTTTTATGCCTCCTCGGCAGATGAAAACAGCATGGACGCTGCGGAGCGCGTGCTGGAATCGAAGATGCTGGAACGTTTCGGAAACGATGAGGACGCCTTTACGATCGTCAACCAGTCTGCATTGATGGAAGCCATGAGCGGCGTCACGAATACGCTGGCGTTGATGCTTGGAGGAATCGCAGGAATCTCTCTTCTGGTAGGAGGCATCGGAATCATGAATATCATGCTGGTGTCGGTAACGGAGCGGACGAAAGAAATCGGCATCCGCAAAGCGATCGGAGCGGGGAGGGGAAGTATCATGATGCAGTTTCTGACAGAGGCTCTGATGGTCAGCATGATGGGGTGCCTGGCGGGAATCGCCCTGTCCTTTGGCATTTTGCAGGCGGCGGGATTTTTTATCGAAGATATGAGCTTTCACCTGTCTATGAGCGTCGTGTGGGCAGCGGCAGGATTTTCGGTTTTGATTGGCGTGATCTTTGGGATTTACCCCGCGAATAAAGCGGCAGGGAAGCCTCCGATTGAGGCTCTGCGTTATTCTGGCTGATAAAATGATTTTTTATAAAATGAAATAATATTTTATGCAAAAGTACGGTTGACAATCCCATAAATAGATGATA
Source organism: uncultured Lachnospiraceae bacterium (assembly GCA_905200565.1). Next base: position 2,573 of record CAJKKX010000294.1, on the reverse strand, counting down.
AATTTGAAACAGTTCAGGCATGTTATGCGGGAAAGCGGAATACATGGCTGAACTGTTACCGTATAAAGAGATTTTAAGGAGGAAGAAATTATGAAAAAATTGATCGCAGCGTTACTCGTTGGAACTATGGTATTTTCTTTAAGCGCATGTGGAAGCAAGGAAACAGCATCCACGGACGCCGCTACGGAGGCAGCTACCGATGCAGCCGAAGGAACAGAAGCGGCAGGCGGCACTCTGGTGATGGCTACCAATGCGGAATTCCCCCCATATGAATATTATGAAGGCGGCGAAGTCGTAGGTATCGATGCAGACATCGCAAGAGCCATCGCAGAGGATATGGGTATGGAAGTGAAGATTGATGATATGGCTTTTGAGTCCATTATCGCAGCCGTACAGTCCGGAAAGGCTGATTTCGGCGCGGCAGGAATGACCGTGACAGAAGATCGTCTGGCAAACGTTAATTTCTCAGAGACTTATGCAGAGGCAAAACAGGTGATCATCGTGCCGGAAGGCAGCGAAATCAAGACAGCGGACGACCTGAGCGGAAAGAAAGTCGGCGTTCAGCTTGGAACGACAGGCGACATTCTGGCAGACGACATTGAGGATGGCACAGTAGAACGTTACAGCAAGGGTGCAGAGGCAGTTCAGGCTCTGGTTCAGGGAAAGATTGACGCCGTTATCATCGACAATGAGCCTGCAAAGGTATTCGTTTCTGAAAATGAAGGGCTGACAACGATTGAGGACGCATATGAGGCAGAACAGTATGCAATCGCTGTAGCAAAAGATAATACAGAGCTTCTGGACAAGATTAATGCTTCTATCGCAAATCTGAAAGAGTCCGGCAAGTTACAGGAGATTATTGATAAATACATCAGCGCAGAATAATTGAAGGGAAAACATACCATGGCAGAAAGGTTTATTTTAAACTTTATAGAAGATGACAGGTGGAAATATATCACCGACGGCCTTGCAGCCACGCTTGAGATCACCTTTGTGGCAGTCGTGATCGGTATTGTGCTGGGCTTCCTGGTGGCGATTGTGCGCGCCACTTATGACAAGACAGGCAAGCTGAAGATTCTGAATTTTATCTGTAATGTATATTTGACTGTGTTCCGTGGAACTCCGGTAGTCGTACAGCTTATGATTATCTACTTTATCGTTTTTGCATCGGTGGATGTGAGTAAGGTTTTTGTAGCGATCGTAGCGTTTGGTATTAATTCCGGAGCTTATGTGGCAGAGATTATCCGGGGCGGAATCATGTCTATTGATGACGGACAGTTTGAAGCGGGCAGAAGCCTGGGCTTTAACTACATACAGACGATGCGATACATTATTTTGCCGCAGGTATTCAAAAATGTACTTCCGGCTTTGGGAAATGAGTTTATTGTTCTTTTAAAGGAGACTTCCGTATCCGGTTACATTGCATTGCAGGATCTGACAAAGGGCGGGGATATTATCCGAAGCAGGACTTACGACCCGTTTATGCCGCTGATTGCCGTAGCGATCATCTATCTTGCCCTGGTATTGATCTTTACGAAACTGCTGGAGATTCTGGAGAGGAGGCTGAGAAACAGTGAACGATAATGGAACCTTAATCCAGGTACAGGACCTGGTGAAAACCTTTGGTGGAGAAGTCCATGCGCTCAATGGAGTATCGACCGACATTCACGCCGGCGAGGTAGTCTGTGTGATCGGGCCGTCCGGTTCCGGAAAAAGTACGTTCCTGCGCTGTCTGAACCGTCTGGAAGATCCGACGGGCGGACACATCATCTTTAAAGGCGTGGATCTGATGGACAAAAAGACGAACATCGATAAGCACCGCCAGAAGATGGGAATGGTATTTCAGCATTTTAATCTGTTCCCACATATGACAATTCTGAAAAACATGACGCTTGCACCTGTGAAACTCCAGGGAAAGAGCAAGGAACAGGCGGAGAAGGAAGCGATGGAGCTTTTGGAGAGAGTAGGGCTTGCCGACAGAGCGGGTGCATATCCGAGCCAGCTTTCCGGCGGACAGAAGCAGCGTATCGCAATCGTCCGCGCACTTTGCATGAAGCCGGAGGTCATGCTTTTTGACGAGCCGACCTCAGCGCTGGACCCGGAGATGGTAGGTGAGGTTCTGAACGTTATGAAAGACCTTGCCAGAGAGCATATGACGATGGTGGTGGTTACGCACGAGATGGGATTCGCCCGTGAGGTCGCCGACAGGGTCATCTTCATGGCGGATGGAAAAATTGTGGAGCAGAATTCTCCGGAGGAACTTTTTACGAATCCGCAGACGGAGAGATTGAAAAACTTTTTGAGTAAAGTGATTTAGAGGATAAAAGCAGGTGTATGGATTTTGACGGAATTCATACACCTGTTTTTTGATGGTGCAGGATATTGATAAGGAGGACAGTTCAAAGCAGAATTGTTTTTCAGTGCGAAACGTACCGAATTTTGCGAAAAAATTTACTTGCATATTATTGGCTCTATATTATAATAATGCCAGGGTCAAAAGTCAGATTCCACGTTGTGCTTGCACATAAGTGGGAACTTGACTTTATGAGCCGCCCCAAGATGAGGATAAAAGT
>CAJKKX010000293.1 GCA_905200565.1 uncultured Lachnospiraceae bacterium | reverse complement strand
CTGCCGCTGAAATTGCAGCGGGCACTGCCGCAGGAGGTCCATGGGGTGCGGTTCTTTCGGCAGCCTGGTCCATGCGGCATACGCTGTTTAAGGTTCTGGTCTGTCTCTGCCTGTCCCTGCTGTTTTTGATTGTTATGGTAGTTTCGTTGCCTTCGATTGTATTTAACAGTATTTTTGGGTTGGATGGGAACAAGCCGGCGGAGAATGTTACGCCTACTGCGGTATACACAGAAATGGCAGGAGCAGTTTCTGATGTGGTGGACGATGGCTATAACCAGGCTCTTGCAAGAGTGGAACAGATTATATCCGATGGAGGTTATGACTACGATTCATCTATGGATGCGCTGATCAATTACGCACAAAGTTCATCGGGATATGATGTCAGCTATATTTTGGCAGCGTATTCAGCCTCTATGCAGCAACAGAATACGAAGAAGGATGATATGATTTCAAAACTAAGCAATGTTGCCGGAAGCATGTTTCCGGTTATATCAGAGGAAAAACAGAAAGAAATCATCATCCCGGTTACTTACTACACCTATAAACCAGTTACGCTGACGGTTGTAACAAAGAAAGTGAAAACCGGTACTGTCAATGGAGTGACCCAGTACCGGTATGAAACCGCAGAGAAAACCTATTACCTGCAGGATGAAGCGCATACCAGTGAACAGCCGGTTGAGATAGATGCATTCAAGAGTGTTGAGGTTACATTACCAGTGTACTCCGGTGGTACAATTACCGGCACAAAAACGGAAACGTATTATCAGGCTAATGGGAGAGAAACAGTTTCTCCAACAACGGAAACAATCAAATATGTAGAATGTACGATTCATCCGTTTGACAATACGGTGATTGCCACTGCATTTGGTATTGACCTGAATGCACCCTATGAGCAGTTTGGAATTACATACGGAGAAGCAATCCAAAAGATGGCTACGGCACTCAAAATGACGCTGTACGGAACTGCAGGAAATGGACAGGCGGTTCCCCTTACGGATGCGGAATTGATTGCTTTTGTAAACCGGCAGAACTGTAATGCTACCAGAAAGCACATTTTAACAACAGCCCTTTCGCTGGTTGGAAAGGTTCCGTATTTTTGGGGAGGAAAATCCCCGCCGGGCTGGAATGATGAATGGAATACTCCCAAACTGGTAACGGCCGCAGGTTCTACAACCAGCGGAACCATTCGTCCTTTCGGACTGGATTGTTCCGGTTTTACGGACTGGACATATAAGACGGCAGTAGGCGTGAGCCTTTATGGAGGGACATGGAACCAATGGGATGAAACATTTTCGATTTCCGCAAGTGAGCTTCTCCCCGGAGACTTAGGTTTTCTGAAAGATGCTAATGGACAGGATTGGAACCATGTGCTTATCTTTGCTGGATATGGCGAAGATGGAAAGCGGATGTGGGTACACTCGTCAGGCGGCGAAGGCGTTATTTTAAATTCGCCAAGCTATGAGGCGTCGCTGGAACTACGCAGACCAAAGGAAGTAGATTTTGATGCGCCGGTTTCTGATAATGTTTCCGGCACGCCGATTTCAACCCTGGAGGTGGAGGTGACGCATTACTGTGCCTGTGCAAAATGCTGCGGAAGTAATTCTGATGGTATTACTGCCAGTGGGAAAAGGGCTTCAAGGGGAATGGTAGCCATGTCCAGCTATTATCCATTCGGAACCCAGATTATGATTAACGGTACGATGTATACCGTAGAAGACCGTGGTGGCTCCGGAATTGAAAATGACATACACCGTGTAGATATTTTTATCCCTGACCATAATGAGGCGCTGCGGCTTGGACGCTATAAGACGACAGCAACAATATACAGATTAGGCAGGTGATTCGTTTGGATGAGAAGGAATACAACAATATTTATGCCATACCGGCGAACTATACAGACTCAGGCAAGATTTTAGGAGGCATGCTGGAGCCGAGAAATGCGGTGGAAGCAGTCATTCTGGTGGTACTTTTAGGATATCCGGAACTGATGCTGATTCCCATGCCGGGAACCATACGCATTGTCGTTATGACTGTGACGCTCCTGCCGACGGCCATTGTCGCCATGATGGGGATTGACGGCTATTCTCTTTTTCAATACCTGAGCCATATTGTTTGCTATATGACAACAAAGAGGAAATTACATTTTAGAAGGGTGGGATATCATTATGATCCGAAACAGCTCCGCAAAAGGAGAAAAGGCGGCAAAGCAAAGAAAAAAGGTGGAAAAACGGAGAAGAAAACCGGAAAAGCTTGATTTCGTGCAGGATTTTATTCCGATTAAAAGCATTACCCATGGAATCATAGAGACAACGGACGGCAGGTTCATCAAAATTTTGGAGATTGAGCCGATCAATTTCATGCTCCGTTCCGGCGAAGAGCAGTTCAGTATCATTTCATCCTTTGCCAGCTGGCTGAAAATCTCACCCATGCATCTGCAGTTCAAGAGCATTACCCGAAAAGCGGATTCCGACAAGCATGTGGCGATGATTCAGGAGGAGCTTGCGGAGGAAGAAAATGAACAGTGCAAATCGCTTGGCGAAGGATATATCCGTCTGATCAAAGATGTAGGAAGCAGGGAGGCGCTGACAAGGCGCTTCTTTTTGATTTTCCAGTATGAAGAGTTAAGGCGCGGAGACAATGATGATTTTTCCCAGATTTACGGGATGCTGCAGACGGCAGAACAAAATGCGAAAGCATACTTCCTTCAATGCGGCAATTCGATTCTGCAGCCGGGGGATCCCGATGAAGCGACAGCGGAAATCCTGTATATGTTCTTTAACCGTCATTCCTGTGTTGACGAGCCATTCTCTTCCAGGGTAAACCGGGTGGTTGTGGATACGATGGCGGCAAAGAATAAGATTATCGGGGTTGACCAGATTCCCCCTATCCGGATGGCGCACTTTCTATCGCCGCGCGGGATTGACCTGACCCATTATAACTACATCATTATGGACGGGCTGTACTACTCGTTTTTATATATCAAGGGCAACGGTTATCCCGGTATGGTGCGTGCAGGCTGGATGTCGGCGCTGATTAACGCCGGCGAGGGGATCGATATTGATGTGCATCTCCGCCGTGAGAACCGCAGCAAAACCATTGACAAGGTAGCGCAGCGTATCCGCCTGAACCGTACCAAACTCAAGAGCATGCAGGATACCAGTACCGATTATGAGGAGCTGACAAAGTCCATCCAGGCAGGCTACTTCATCAAGCATGGAATTGCCAATAACAATGAGGATTTGTTTTACATGTCGGTGTTCGTTACGGTCTCGGCCAAAAGCTATGAGGAGCTGGTGTGGCGAAAGCAGCAGATTACCGATATGTTAAAATCCATGGATATGTATATCAGCGACTGTAAATTTCAGCAGGAGGCAGCGCTCCGTTCCGTCATGCCGTTTTTGAAGATTGCTCCGGCCCTGGAAAAGACATCACAGAGGAATGT
>CAJKKX010000292.1 GCA_905200565.1 uncultured Lachnospiraceae bacterium | reverse complement strand
GCAGAGAGGCGGCAGGTGCGGCAGCGTTACAGCGCTGGCAGGGGGCGCTCTGAAGCTGCATCCCCGGATTGTCGTTTCCAATGGGGAGATGCAGGCGGACCGGAAATATCGCGGAAAAATGGAGAAGGTTCTGCTGAGCTATACGGACGATCTGAAGCCGCAGCTTTTAAATGCCAGAAGAAACCGGGTGTTTGTTACCCACTCCGGATGCAGCGCGGAAATTGTGGAGCTGGTCTGCCGGCATCTGAAAGAAATGGGAATATTTGAAGAAATACTTGTGACAAGAGCCGGCAGCGTCATTTCCAGCCACTGCGGACCGGGAACGCTGGGCGTGCTATTTATTGAACGCGGATAAGCATTCCCACGCTTAAGGTGCGCAGGGCATTAAGCGGTGGAATGCGAATATTTGCTTTACAGGGAATAAAGCGGGCTTCCAATCAGCACGGTTTTTCCCCTGAAGGCAAAGCCATATTTCCGGATCCGGCTCTGCGGTATCCCTCTGGCTTCCAGCACAGAGGTATATTCTTTATCCTCAATCTGCTGCAGAGCAGCTTTTACGGTGTCGGCTAACGTTTTTTCATCCTCCGGGTCCTGCACCTTGAATTCCATGATAATGCCGGCGTCCTGCGCATTCCGCGGTTCCATGAGAACATCATATCTGCCGAAGCCGCTTTCACGGTTGGAGGTAATGATGTAACGGTCTTCCAGCGTCACCATCAGTCCGAGTACAAAGCCGTGATAGAAGCGTTCCGGTTCACTTTCCTCCGAGGGGCGGTTTCCGCTGTCAAAATAGCTGAAGGTTGTTTTTGTGATGCGGTTCATGTAGGCATTCATCGCCTTCAGATCATCTGCCAGAAGCCCTTTGATAAAATCATTATAATTTGATGCGGAGGAGGCAAACCATCCTTTTACCATATTCCGGAACATGATTTTCGTTTCATAATTGGTAATTTCCAGCTCGTAGACTTGCCTCCAGCCGGAGTATGCCGTTTTTTCTGTTCTGCGGTTTTTTACCCGGAGATAGCCGCTTGCCAGAAGCAGGCTCCAGATTGCGCTTTCATCCAGATTAAGCTGATTATATACAATCTGTTCATCAATTTCTGTCCAGATGGAACCGCCATCCAGTAGCTGCTGAAAAGAGTCCTTTACCTGTTTGGTACCTTCGCGTATCAGCTTTCCTGCCAGACTGTTGCTGCTGGTATTCGCCCAATAGGGAGAAAACTGCTGTTTGTCCAGAAAATTGATAATGGACCACGGATTGTAAATGTCTGCTTTATGCCCAAATATAAAACCGTCGTACCAGTCTTTCACTTCTTCTTTTTTGTCAGAGAGACAATATTCGTCCAATGCGGAAAAAACCTCTTCCTCCGTAAAACCAAAGCAGTCTTCATACTTATCGGAAGTGGTTGTTATAATTTCCAGATTGTTCAGGTCAGAGAAGATAGACTCCCGGCTGACCCGCGTGATTCCGGTCATAATTGCGCGCTCCAGATAAGGGTTTCCCTTAAATGTGGCATTAAATAAACTGCGGGTAAAAGCCGCCAGTTTTTCACAATATCCATTTACATAAGCTTCCTGCATGGGAGTGTCATATTCGTCCAGAAGAATGATGGCTTTTTTTCGATATCTGCGATACAGATATTCGGACATTCTGCGCAGAGAAATCGTAATTGCGGCATCATCGCTGTCTGAGGAGAGCGCGTTGTAGTATGTTTTTTCCTTTTCCCCTAAGGTATCGTCTCCGGCAAGAAAAGCATACTTGTTATAGATATCTATTATGGATTCGCAGATTTTTTTCCGCGCCTGTTCATAGGACACCTCTTTAATATCGGCGAAGCTTAAAGATATCACCGGATACGTACCCTGCAGTGTCCGGCAGGCGCAATCTTTCCAGATATTTGTGTTTTCGAATAATTTGCTGCCGGCATATTCGACGGAGAAGAAATGCTCCACCATGCTCATGGTAAGTGTTTTTCCAAAACGGCGCGGGCGGGTGATTAATGTCACATCGTCCATAGATTCCCACCATTTTTTGATAAACAGCGTTTTGTCTATATAAAATACATTCCGGGTAATTATTTTTTCAAAATCCTGGATTCCGATTCCTATTGTTTTTGCCACACGGACACCTCCTTCTGCTGCATAATATCCTTATTCTGATATTATAGACTTTCTTTTCCGTCCGCACAACCCTGTAAATTCTCCGAATGTAATAAAAGGCGCACCGCCCATTGCCCTTGTGGGGATACTGTATGCTCTCCGGAGGGCGCCGCCTGATTCAGCCGCCGGTATTCCCGCGGCGTCATGCGGAAGCGCTCCTGGAAAACGCGGTTAAAGGTACGCTGGCTGGAAAAACCGGCGTTTTCATAGGCTTCTGTGATGCTCTGGTCCGTGTGACGGAGCAGATGGCATACGTAATCAAGGCGGACATCGTTGAGATAGCCGTTGAAATTGGTGTGAAATGTTTTGGAAAATACGCCGGAAAGCGCGCAGGGCTGTATCCAAGCGCTTTTGCCATTCCGGAAAGCGTGATTTCCTCTGTAAAATGTCCTGCAATATAGGCGACGGTACGATAGATCATATCGTTGCTGCCGACAGAGCTTTTTTCAGTAAAACTGAAATGCGGCATGGCTCTTGCAAGGATGATTTGTGTATAGGAATGCTGAAGTACGTCAGTCTCTTTTTCATAAGCGGTTTCGGACAGCCGGTTCAGCGCATAGGGAATATCAGGGTGAACGGCGTCGGCTTTGATAATCGGATACCGGGGACAGAACTGCTGCAGAGTGGGCTGGTAGCTTCCGCATAATGCGGGGATGCGAGAAGATAGATTGCTTTGCAGGGGCGGCTGTCTTTTTTTGTTGCCCTGCATCCGAAGGGAGCTGCCGGCGGCAGGTCCTGCAGGTCCGGAAAATCCCTGGTTGCAATGAAGCGCAATCCGGGTTATTCTATAATTAAAAAACGAGAGGAACGACAAGTCTTATGGGTAAGTATATTATGGCGTTGGATGCGGGGACTACCAGCAACCGCTGCATTCTATTTAATGAAAAGGGTGAGATGTGCAGCGTTGCGCAGCGCGAGTTTACACAGTATTTTCCGAAGCCCGGATGGGTGGAGCACGATGCGGATGAAATCTGGTCCAGCCAGCTCGGAGTCGCAGTGGAGGCGATGAGCAGGATCGGCGCGGAGGCGGAGGACATCGCCGCAATCGGCATCACGAATCAGCGCGAGACGGCGATCGTGTGGGATAAAAATACCGGAGTTCCGGTGTATCACGCAATCGTCTGGCAGTGCCGTCGGACATCGGAATACTGCGATTCTCTGAAAGAAAAAGGCCTGGAGGAGAGTTTTCGCCAGAAAACAGGGCTGGTTATTGACGCCTATTTTTCCGCAACGAAGATCAAATGGATCCTGGATAATGTGGAAGGTGTCAGGGAGCGTGCAGAGAACGGCGAGCTG
>CAJKKX010000291.1 GCA_905200565.1 uncultured Lachnospiraceae bacterium | reverse complement strand
TGCCGCCCGTTTTATTCGCCAGGGCAAACGTACGGCGATTGATATCAATCTTCATTCCGGTCAGGGTATTAATCATGGAAATTGCGTCCGCTCCGCCTGCCTCGACAGCTCTTGCCATCTCTGTAATATCCGTCACATTAGGACTCAGTTTCATGATGACCGGCTGCTTCGCCACCTTCTTTACGGCTTTCGTGATTGCCTCCGCAGACGCCGGATTCTGCCCAAAAGCAATCCCGCCTTCCTTCACATTCGGGCAGGAAATATTGATTTCGAGAAGATCCACATCTTCATCTCCCAGCCGCTCTACGACCTCGCAATAGTCCTCGACACTTTTGCCGCAGACATTGACAATGATTTTTGTATCATACTGACGGAGGAACGGAATATCCCTCTTTACAAACACATCAATTCCCGGATTCTGTAAACCAATCGCATTTAACATCCCGCCATAGACCTCCGCCACTCTGGGCGTCGGGTTTCCCGGCCACGGCACGTTTGCCACTCCTTTTGTCACCACGGCTCCCAGGCGGGACAAATCTACGAACTCACTGTACTCCGCGCCGGAGCCAAAGGTTCCCGACGCCGTCATCACAGGATTTTTCAGTTCCACACCTGCAATATTTACTCTTGTATCGATCATAATTCCACCTCCGTAGAAAGGAATACAGGCCCTTCTTTGCACACACGCTTGTTGTGTACATGGGAGTGCTCATCCACTTCCTTCGACTGGCAGACACATGCCAGGCACGCGCCGATTCCGCACGCCATGCGCTCCTCCAGAGACAGCCAGCACTCAATGCCCCTCTCCTCTGCATAGGCTTTCAGCGCCCGAAGCATCGGCGTGGGGCCGCAGGCATAAATAACGTCCGCCGGAATCTTCTCCCTGCGAATGGCGTCCAGCACATTTCCTTTGGTTCCCGCACTGCCATCCTCCGTAGCGATATAGACCTTGCCATTGTTTCCTAACTCTTCGGTCAAAAACAGTTCATCCCGATAACCCACTACGATATTCTTCTCACCGTCAAGCTGTTTTGCTAATTCCAGAATCGGAGGAACGCCGATCCCTCCCCCGATCAGCATCGCCGTCTTTTTCCCCTTCATGCGTGAGAGTGGGAATCCGTTTCCCAGAGGCCCCATGATTTCCAGCGTATCCCCTACGCCCATTTTCGAAAATTCTTCGGTTCCTTTTCCGGCTACCCGGTATACAAGGCGGATCTGCTTCCTCTCTTTATCAATCTCACAAATACTGATCGGTCTTGGCAGCAGACGGCTTCCATCTGTACTGAATACCGAAACAAACTGTCCGGGCGCCGCATCATCCGCAATCTTCTCCGTCTGCATCCACATACTGTAAATTCCTCTGCCGATTCTGCTCTGCCCGACAATCTTACTGGTTTCTTTCCATTTGGTTGGCATACTTTTCTCCCTTATCTTATCTGTTCTGCAAAGCCTGCGCGATGTCGGCGGCCATATCCTCTACGGCTGCTCTGGATGCCTCGCCGAAATTCTCTGCGCCGAACTTTGCGTATTTTTCCTGTTTGTAAGCGGCGATAATTCCTCTGGAAGAGTTTACGATAGCGCCAAGCCCATCTTCATTAAAGAAATGCACCAGATCCTTTCCCTTTCCACCCTGTGCGCCATACCCCGGCACCAGAATAAAGGATTTCGGCATAATCTTGCGGAGCACTTTTCCCATCTCCGGATAAGTCGCTCCCACGACAGCGCCCACATAACTGTAAGTATCACCCATACATTCCTCTCCCCATCTGGCTACATGCTCTCCCACCAGCTCATACAGCGGCTTTCCGTCGATCAACTGATCCTGGAACTCCCCGCTCGATGGATTCGAAGTCTTTACAAGAATGAAAATTCCCTTTTTCTCCTCTTTGCAGACATCCAGAAACGGTTTGATGCCGTCTGTCCCAAGATAAGGATTCACGGTCGCAAAATCCTCGTCAAATGGCGCATAGCTTTTGCTTCCCACCTGTACCTTTCCCAGATGTCCCGCTGCGTAAGCCGCAGAGGTGGAACCTATATCTCCTCTTTTCACATCGCCGATTACCACCAGGCCCTTTTCCTTACAATAATCCACCGTTTTCCTGTATGCTTTGAGTCCCTCGATTCCAAACTGCTCATACATGGCAATCTGCGGCTTCACTGCCGGAATCAGATCAAAGGTATGATCGACAATTTCCTTATTATACTGCCAGATCGCTTCCGCCGCTCCCTCCAGTGTCTCTCCGAACTCAGCAAATGCTTTTTTCTGAATATGCTCCGGAATATAGTTCAGCATCGGGTCCAGCCCTACAACGATCGGTGCATTTGTTTTCTGAATATTACTGATCAGCTTTTGAATCATCTTTTTTCCCTCCTGCATTTTCATTCTCGTATTGATATACTATTTCTCCGCCGCAGATGGTAGCGATTACTCTTCCTTTTACTTTTCTTCCCTGAAACGGCGTATTCTTTCCTTTTGACGCAAACTCTTTCACATCGATCACATACTCCGCCTCCGGGTCGATCACGGTCACGTCCGCCGGTTTTCCTTCCGCCAGAGATCCTCTGTCAAGCCCCAGGATTTTCGCCGGATGATAGCTCATTTTTTCCGCCATCTGCATCGGAGTCAGAATTCCCGTATCCACCAGCTCCGTGATAGTCAGCGCCACCGAGGTCTCCAATCCCACGATTCCAAAAGGCGCCTTTTCGATCGGAAGCCCCTTTTCCTGCGCGCTGTGCGGTGCATGATCTGTGGAGATGACGTCCATAACTCCCTCTTTCAGCCCTTCTTTTAATGCCTCTACATCTTCTCTGGTGCGAAGCGGAGGATTCATTTTATAATTCGGGTCTGCCGTTTTCACATCATCCGTAGACAGTGTGAAATGATGCGGACACACCTCGGCGGAAATCGAAACGCCTGCCTCTTTTGCCTGTCTGACCATCTCCACGCTTCCTTTTGTGGAGCAGTGGCACAGATGCAGATGGACTCCCGTCTCTTTCGCCAGCAGGATGTCTCTCGCTATGATCACATCCTCCACCGCATTGCTGATGCCTCTCAGTCCCAGCGCTTCCATCTTTGCGTCCGCGTTTACCACGCCTCCCTGTACCAGATTGATGTCCTCACAGTGTGCCAGTACCGGAATCCCCAGTCTTTTCGCTTCCCTCATCGCTTCCCGGTACACGCCGGAATCCATCACGGACTTTCCGTCCTCCGTAATCGCAGGCGCTCCGGCTTTTACCATTCCCTCAATATCCGCTACTTCCTTTCCTTCCATCCCCTTTGTCACGGAACCGGTTTGCAGTACATGAACCGGAGCCACCATTTCTGCTTTTCGCATCACATAGCCGACCCTGTCCCCGTCGTCCGTCACAGGCTTTGTATTCGGCATAGCCACGATCGTCGTGATTCCTCCCCGTGCCGCCGCCCTGGCTCCTGTTTCCACATCTTCCTTATAAGTAA
>CAJKKX010000290.1 GCA_905200565.1 uncultured Lachnospiraceae bacterium | reverse complement strand
AAGCACTTGCTGCTGAGACCGTGAAAACATGATACAAATCTTTTTCGTAAGAACCGTGGAATTACAGCGGGGAGTGGTTCTGAAACCAGAAAGAGGGACATATACTGATAAATGGAACGAAACCGTTTGAGCCGGTTAACGCGAATGGAGGATGTATGAACCTTCAAACAGTGAAAAAAAGAACAGCCGCTTTGCTTTTCCTTTTCTTTCTGGCGGGAATTTGTGTCATTCAGATGCGCATCTGTATCACTTTCGGGCGGGTCATGAATCTAAAAGGAGACGCCGGGACGTCCGCCTGTTTTCGAAAACAGCAGCTTTCGGAAGAAACCTTGAAGAGACTTCACGAAGTCAGCCAGGAAACGGGAGTATCTAAGGGAGCACTTCTTTCGGTATGGATGCCGATGGAACATTTCTGCCCTGTGGACGGCGGAGAGCTCACCGCAGAGAGCTATGTCAAATGGGACGCTTATTTTTCGAAATACCGGAAAAAAGAATATGCGAAATTGCAGGCTCTGTATCAGGCGGTCTGGGACGACGTCGTGTATTTCCCGACAGGCGAAGGGATGACCTATGAGGATTCCTGGATGTTTGAACGAAATTATGGAGGGAAGAGACGGCATGAGGGCTGTGATCTGATGCCGCCGGAAAATCAAAGCGGCCGTTATCCGATTTTCAGTATGACCGATGGAATCGTGGAGAAGGTTGGCTGGCTGGAAAAGGGAGGGTTCCGTCTGGGAATACGAAGTCCCCACGGGGGGTATTTTTATTATGCACATCTGTCAGACTATGCGATGGACTTTCAGATCGGGCAGAAGGTTCAGGCAGGAGATCTGATCGGGTATATGGGAGATACAGGATACGGCCCGGAAGGAACCAGAGGGATGTTTGACGTCCACCTGCATCTGGGCGTCTATGTGAGAACAGAAGAAAATCCGGAAATCAGCGTCAATCCTTACTGGATTTTGAAAAGCCTGGAAGGTCAAATATTGAAATACAGGTACTAAGTGTGTTATACTAAATTTAAATAGGCAAGGAGATTTACAGAATATGGAAATACAATTATGGAAAGAAATTCTTGATCCCTTTGAGCTTGCCGTCAAAGAATTGACCGTGAAATTCAATCATCTGATTTATGAACACAGAGCCAGAGGGCTGTATTCGCCAATCGAGCAGGTGCATGGAAGAGTAAAGGCGATTTCCAGTATCCTTGATAAAGCGCAGAAAAAGAAGATCAGGCTCGAAGATATTGAGGAAAAACTGGATGATATTGCCGGAATTCGCATCATATGTCAGTTTGTAGAGGATATTGAAAAAGTGGTGGAAATCATTCACAACCGCACGGATATGACGGTGAAGAATGAAAAGGATTACATAACAAACACGAAAGAAAGCGGATACCGCAGTTATCATATGATCGTTTACTATGAAGTACAGACGTTAAAAGGCTGTAAACGCATTAAAGTCGAGATTCAGATCCGCACGCTGGCAATGAATTTCTGGTCTACCATCGAACATTCCCTCCAATATAAGTATAAGGGAAGTATGCCAGAGCATATCCGGAAGAAGCTGATGAATGCGTCCGACGCCATTCTTTTGCTGGATAATGAGATGTCTGCCGTGCGCAGTGAGATTATGGACGCCCAGAACTCCTTCCAGATTCAGGCGAATCTGGTGAGCGACATTCTGAATAATATCCAGAATCTGTACCATCTGGCAAACAAGCGGGAGATTGTGAGGATTCAGGATGAGTTTTACCACATTTATGGAACGAATGACCTGGAGCAGCTCAGACGTTTCCACAAGCAGCTTGACATCATCTCAGAAGGATACCGTGCGCAGTCAAATGAGCATCACTATGAGGAAAATTTATGAAATTACCGGAAGCATTTGTAACGTCCATGCAGAAAATGCTGGGGAGTGAATATGACGACTATCGGGCATGTTTTGAAGAGCCGAAGGTTCAGGGGCTGCGGGTCAACACCTCTAAAATATCAGTCCGGGACTTTTTGAAAATCACACCCTTTCATCTCACACCGGTTCCGTGGACGAAGAACGGATTTTATTATCATGGGGAGGAGCCTGTGACCAGGCATCCCCATTATTATGCGGGTCTTTATTATATACAGGAGCCAAGCGCCATGCTTCCGGCTTCCAGACTGCCCATAGAGCCGGGGGACCGGGTTCTGGATCTCTGTGCGGCGCCGGGAGGAAAGGCGACAGAACTGGGCGCCAGGTTATCCGGCATGGGGCTTCTGGTGGCAAACGATGTCAGCAATTCAAGAGCGAAGGGGCTTCTGAAAAATCTGGAGCTTTTCGGAATCGGGAATATGCTGGTGACAAGCGAAGCGCCGGAAAAGCTATTGCAGTATTTTGAGGGATATTTTGATAAAATCCTGATCGACGCCCCATGTTCAGGGGAAGGAATGTTCCGCAGAGACCCCGCTATGATTAAAAACTGGGAAGAACACGGGCCGGAATATTATGCCGGAATCCAGCGGGAGATTGTAAAAACAGCCGTGAAGCTGCTCCGTCCCGGCGGGAAGCTTTTATATTCTACCTGTACGTTTTCCGAGATGGAAAATGAGGGGACAATTCGTGCGCTTTTACAGCTTCATCCGGATATGTGTCTGCTTCCGATCGAAGGATATGAGGGATTTTCCAAAGGAAGGCTGCCGGGAAGCGTGCGGATATTTCCACATAAAGTGCAGGGGGAAGGACATTTTGCCGCTCTGCTGCAAAAAGCAGAAACTGTGCAAGGGGAAGCATTCTGCGAAAAAAAGCAGAAGGTAAGGAAGCTGCCGGAAGAGCTTGACGCTTTTCTTGCACGGATTCCAAAATTAAAAGAGAAGGAAGAACAAATCGAAATTCGGGAAAACAAAGCGTATCTCATGCCGGATGCCCTGCCGGGAATCCGGGGGCTTCGTTTTCTCCGGACGGGCCTTTATCTGGGAGAATGTCTGAAAAAGCGCTTTGAGCCGAGCCAGGCGCTGGCGATGTATTTACATATGGAGGATTTTCCGGATACGGTATCTTTTTCCTCAGAAGATTCCCGTACCATGCGTTATCTGAAAGGAGAGTCCGTGGAACTGACAGAAGCGGAAGCGGGAGGAAAAAAAGGATGGGTTCTCGTCGGTACGGACGGTTTTCCCCTGGGATGGGCGAAGGCGTCAAACGGGATGCTGAAAAATAAATACTATCCGGGATGGAGAATACAGTAATGGGAATGATACGACTGGACAAACTGCTGGCAAATGCCGGGGTCGGAACAAGAAGCGAAGTGAAAAGCCTCATCAGAAGCGGCCGTGTAGCGGTCAATGGAGAAACGATAAAAAAGCCTGAGACAAAGGTGGATGATAAAGCGGAAAAGGTTCAGGCGGACGGAAAGGAAGTCCGTTATACGGAATATGAATATTATATGTTCCATAAACCGGCAGGCTGTGTCTCGGCCACCAGAGATCATCATGACCGAACC
>CAJKKX010000289.1 GCA_905200565.1 uncultured Lachnospiraceae bacterium | reverse complement strand
ATTCTTGAATATGTGATGGATGGAAAAGAACATATTTCCATCGCTTCCCTGGCGCCCGATCTTTTCTGCATTACCATGAACGGCCTTTCCAAATCGCACAAGATCGCCGGATATCGTCTGGGATGGATGTGCCTGAGCGGAGATAAGTCGAAAGCGAAGGGTTACATAGAGGGGCTGAATATGCTTTCCTCCATGCGTCTTTGTTCCAACGTGCCGGCACAGGCAATCGTGGAGACGGCGCTGAAAAATATTGACGGGCCGGATGAGATGATTCTGCCGGGAGGAAGGATTTATGAGCAGCGGGAATTCATTTACCGTGCGCTGAATGATATTCCCGGTATTCGCGCTACGAAACCGGAAGCGGCGTTTTACATTTTTCCGAAAATGGACACGGAAAGATTTCACATTCAAAATGATGAGCAGTTCTGCCTGGATTTTCTGAAAGCGCAGCAGGTATTGCTGGTTCATGGAGGCGGTTTTAACCTGGCCACCCCGGATCATTTTCGGATCGTTTATCTGCCGGAGCTGGAGCAGTTAAAAAATGCGATGGATAAGCTGGAGCTGTTTCTTAGCACATACAGACAAAAATAAGCGTGTAGAAGGTGAAATATGTATCATGGAGCGATGATTTTAGAGGGAGGTGCGCTGCGCGGCGTTTTTACAGCGGGCGCACTGGATTTTTTACTGGAAAAGAAGTTTCAGATTCAGAAAGTGATCGGCGTGTCTGCCGGCGCGGGCAATGGCCTGAATTTTGTGGCGGGACAGAAAGGCCGGATGCTGGAATGTACGTTAAGAGAAGGGGAAGATGATGGAAAGCTGATCGATCTGAAAAAAACGATTCGGACGGGGAGCCTTTTTGATATGGATTTGCTGTACGACAAAGATCCCAGAGAGAAGCATCCTTTTGATTTCAAAGCTTTTTTTGCGTCCCCTACGGAGCTTGAGATTGTAGCGACAAACTGCCTGACGGGAAGGGCGGAGTATCTGACGGAAAAAGAGGATGAAGAACGTCTGATGCTGGCCGCCCGCGCTTCGAGCAGCCTGCCTCTGGCAGCGCCTATGACGATGGTGGACGGCGTGCCGTATCTGGACGGCGGACTGGCAGATTCCATTCCGCTGATTCATTCCATGAAAGAGGGGATGCGGAAAAATGTGCTGATTTTAACCAGGAATAAAGGATACCGGAAAAAGGAGTCCCCGAAGTCAGCGGCTCTTTACCGGGCGGCGTTCCGCAAATATCCGGAGCTGGCGAAGAGTCTCTGCCTTCGGCCGGTACAATATAACCGCACGCTGGAGCTGGTGGAAAAATGGGAGGAGGAAGGCAAGGTCTTTGTCATCCGCCCACAGATTCCAACCATTTCCCGTACAGAGTCAAAACCGGAAAGCATCAGGGAATTTTATCAGCATGGATATGAGGAAATGAAGCGCCGGTATGCGGCGATGCTGGCGTTTTTAGAAAAATAGAAAAAGTTTTTCGGATAAGTCGAGAATATAACAGAAAGAGGTCATCATGTTTAAGTGTTTCTATCCGGATGAATATCTGGATTCTACTTACAGCATCAATTTTGACAGGCTGAGAGCAGAGGGATACCGGGGCGTGTTATTTGACGTCGACAATACCCTGGTACCTCATGGCGCGCCTGCGGATGCGCGCGCCATACATCTGTTTGCCCATTTAAGAGAGCTGGGCATGGAAGCCTGCCTGATTTCCAATAATCAGCGCCCAAGAGTAGAATCCTTTGCCGGTGCGGTGGGCGCGTACTTTATTGAAAACGCACATAAGCCGGGTGTGAAGAATTATAAAAAAGCGATGGAGCTGATTGGCTGTACGGAAAAAAACGCTCTGTTTGTGGGAGACCAGCTTTTTACCGACGTGTATGGAGCGAAACGGGCGGGGATGCGGACCATTCTGGTAAAGCCCATTCATCCCAAAGAGGAGATACAGATCGTGCTGAAACGTTATCTGGAAAAAATCGTGCTGTACTTTTATGAAAAACAGAGGAAAAGAAAATGAATCATGTGATTTTGATAGGCTTTATGGGCTGCGGAAAAAGCAGCGTGGGAAAAGCTCTGGCAGACGCTATGGGAATTCCTTTTGTGGATACGGACGGGATGATCGAGGAGCAGGCCGGGCGCAAGATTAATGACATTTTCCGGGAAGATGGAGAGGAATATTTTCGGGAGCTGGAAACCTCCGTGTTAAAACAGCTTTTATCTGCGCAGGAGCGAAAAGTCATCGCAGTCGGCGGCGGTCTTCCGGTGAGGGAGATCAACCGGGAGTATTTAAAGCGGCTGGGAACGGTCGTATATCTCCTGGCGAAGGTGGAAACACTGACCGGGCGTCTGGAGGGCGACAATACCAGACCGATGCTGCGGGGCGGAGAATTAAAGAAGCGGATCGAGACCCTGATGGACGCAAGGGGAGAACTGTACGGCGAAGCGGCAGACGTCTGTGTAGAGACGGATGATAAAGATTTTGAACAGATCGTAAAGGAAATTATGGCGTATGTTAGATAAGGTATGGAAACAGAAAATTCCTGCGGATGCCATCCTGGTGTCATCCGCATATCATATGAGGTATCTGAGCGGGTTTCGGGGCGGAGAAGGGTATTTATTCCTGAGACCGGAGAACCAGAGGGCGCTGGTGGATTCCCGCTATACGACGCAGGTCAAAGAGGAAGCGCCCCATTTTGAGGTGATTGAAGTCGGAGGAGAAAGAGGCTTTGGAGATGTCCTTGCAGAATTGATTCAAAAGACAGGTACAAAGAGGCTGCTGTTTGAGGACCGGCATCTGACATATGCAGATGTTATGAAGCTTCAGGAAAAGTGTGCGGATACCGAATGGATTCCGGCGGGAGATATGCTGGATCGTCTGCGGATGGTGAAAACGAAGGAAGAGCTTTCCAGGATCGAAAAAGCGGAAGCCATCGGCGACCTGGCGTTTGAACGGATTTTGAATGATCTGCGGCCGGGCATGACAGAGCTTCAGATTGCCGCAAAGCTTGAATATTATATGAAAGAAGCCGGAGCGGCAGGAACTAGTTTTGACACCATTGTTGCCAGCGGGCTTCATTCTGCGATGCCCCATGCGATTCCGTCAGAAAAGAAGATAGAAAAAGGCGATTTCGTGACAATGGATTTTGGGTGTATCTATGATGGATACTGTTCGGATATGACCAGAACCGTAGTCGTGGGGAAAGCGGGTGCAAAGCAGAAAGAAATTTATGATACCGTTCTTCAGGCACAGCTTGCCGCACTTGAAGTGATACGGGCAGGAATGACGGGAAGCCAGGTGGATGCAGCGGCGAGAGGAATTATAGAGAAAGCAGGGTATGGAGCATATTTTGGACATGGACTGGGTCACAGCGTTGGACTGCTGATTCATGAGGAGCCAAGACTTTCTCCAAGATGTCAGGAAACGCTTTTTGAGAACATGACAGAAACCGTGGAGCCTGGCGTTTATATTCCGGGGTTT
>CAJKKX010000288.1 GCA_905200565.1 uncultured Lachnospiraceae bacterium | reverse complement strand
TAAAAACGGTGGCTTAAGCATTTTCCCGCCTTATGCAGACAAATCCTCCAAACCTTACAGAGGACGTGCCGGTGCGTTAGCCAATGTACTTGAATTTCTGAAAGGCCATAAAGAAAAATATGTCGTACTGGCAGATTGCCATCTGGCTGTCAACTTTGATTTTACCGATCTGATAGAAAAACATGCAGAAAGCGGTGCTGATATTACCATCGTATATCATGAGCAGGAGATTCCGGAAGGGTTCACGAAAGTACGTGATAATTCCAAGGGATATTATTATACCCTGCAGCTGGATGGAAACAAAGTAACCAAAATTCTTGTAAACTCCAAGGATGAAGGAATCCAGAATTTTTCCCTGAATATTATTATCATGGATCGGGAACTTCTGATTGACCTGATTACAGAAGCTTCTCTTCTTGGTCAGGAGTGGTTCGAAAGGGATGTGCTGATTCCACAGATCAACAAACTGAATATTCAGGGTTATAAATACGACGGATACGTAGCATGCGTTTCCAGTATCAAGACTTATTTCGACGAGAACATGAAGCTTCTGGATGAATACAATCTGGATGCACTCTTCTCTCCGTCTCCGATCTATACAAAGGTCCGTGATGATACACCGACCCGCTATGTGGAAGGTGCTTCTGCACACAATGTAATGGTTGCTGACGGATGCCTGATCGAGGGCGAGGTTGAGAACAGTATTCTGTTCCGAGGTGTCAAGATTGCCAAAGGTGCAAAAGTCAGGAACTGTATCCTCATGCAGGATACCGTCGTTGAAGCAGGCGCTGACATTGAGTATCTGATCACGGATAAAAATGTTATCGTAACCGCCGGTAAAGAAATGAAAGGCACCGAGACCTATCCTGTCTACATTGCCAAATTCCATACGGTATAACATCTGTACGAGCATAAAGAGAAACCCCGGATCTATTCGGATCCGGGGTTATTTTACATTCTTTATGTATAATTATTTCATTGCTGCTACTTTATCGAACTCTTCCTGAATCTCCTGAGACGGAGCCGGTGTCAGCAAGCTGACAATGATGTTTACTGCAAGTCCCACAAGAAATGCCGGAAGCAGCTCATAGATATTCCAGGCGCCGCCAAGCGGACGCACAAGATACTTCCACACAAAAATCATCACGCCGCCTGCTATCATTCCTGCAAGCGCGCCGTATTTGTTGGAACGCTTCCAGAACAGCGCCGCAAGCACTACCGGACCGAAGGAAGCGCCGAAGCCCGCCCACGCAAAGGATACGATGCCAAACACAGAGCTATTCGGATCTTTCGCCAGAAAAACACCGATCACCGCGATCGCAAGAAGCGTAATCCGCGCCGCCAGCATTCCGCTTTTGTCACCTTTTCCCAGACGCTCTCCGAGAAGGTCAGAGGACACTGCCGAAGATGCTGCCAGGAGCTGCGAGTCCGCCGTAGACATGGTAGACGCCAGGATTCCCGCGAGGATAACGCCCGCCAGCAACGCCGGGATCACACCATACTGACTGAGCAGATCCGCAATTTTTACAATAATCGTCTCGGAATTGGAGCCTTCCAGAACCTCCAGCGCGCCGACCTTGCTCATCGTATACCCGATAATTCCAATAGCAACGCCGACCGTAAGGGAAATAACCACCCAGATACTTGCCACTCTGCGGGACAGGGACAATTTGTTTTCATCCTCGATCGCCATAAAGCGGAGCAGAATGTGCGGCATTCCAAAATAGCCAAGCCCCCACGCCAGCATGGAAAAAATCGTGATGGTTCCGTAGGGAGCCGCCGTCTGTGTGACCGGATCGTAGGTCTGCGTGAAGGACAGATAACCAGGCAGTGCTCTTGCATTCTCTGCAACCGCGCCGAAACCGCCTGCCACACTCACGCCAAATACAAGAACGACAACCAGCGCAATGGACATAATAATGCTCTGCATAAAGTCTGTGGTGGATGCCGCAAGAAAACCGCCGAGCATAGTATATCCCACGATAACGACGGCACTGACCACCATCGCCGTGAAGTAATCCACGCCAAACAGACTGGAAAACAGCTTTCCGCATGCCGCAAAGCCGGAGGCTGTGTACGGAATAAAGAAAATAACAATAATAATTGCGGAGATCATCAGCAGCGCACTTTTATCGTGGTAACGATTCTTAAAAAACTGCGGCAGCGTGATAGAGTTTCCTGCTATATGAGAGTAACGGCGCAAACGCTTTGCTACTACAAGCCAGTTGACATATGTACCAATTGCCAGCCCGATCGCTGTCCAGCCAGCGTCCGCAACGCCGGTGAGATACGCAACGCCCGGCAGCCCCATCAGCAGCCAGCTGCTCATATCCGACGCCTCGGCGCTCATCGCTGTGACAAATGGACCTAACTTTCTTCCGCCCAGATAAAAGTCATCCGTGTTTTTGTTCTGCTTCGAACAGCGATAGCCTATGTAAAGAACCATTGCCAGATACGCGACTATCGCAATCAAAATGCAAATTTTCGCTGTTGTCATAATCTTTCTCCTCCCTCCGGCAGCCGCCCGGCTGCCTATATTTTGAGAGTATAACACAGCGTTTCTTGTACCGCAAGCGGAACGAAGTTTAGACTAAATTCTATACTATTTTTCTGACTATCTTTATTTTTCCCTTTGTTTAAAGCATTTTTTGACAAGACGAAATTAAAAATATTTGTTATACGAAATTGTATTTTTTGTGATACACGCCCAAAGCGACTGGCTGCGGCTATTTTCCCGTAAGCCTTCCGGGTATCCCAAGCTCCTTCATCAGCTTTCTGCGGTAAGCCTGATCCTCCGCTGCCCTCTGCAGATCTTCTGTGCGTCCGCTCTCCAGCAAAGCACTTACCAGATTTCCCATAAGCGTTTCGCCTCGTCTGATGCCGCGCCTCTCGCCACGCTTTTCTCCACGCCTTTCTCCACGTTTTTCACCAAGCTTTTCCCGTGCTGCAAATTCCTCTTCCAATTTCTCCGCATATATTTCCTCGTATAATTCCTTCAGCGCCTCACACATTTCTTCCTCCTTCATTCTCTCCCGGTTTGCGCGAATGATAATGTCCATCATGGACTGATAATCCGCAGAATCCCTGTGCTTTTCGTAATCTCTGAGTACCATTTTAAGCTCTCCGGCATCCAAATCTCCCCGCAGGACGTACAACCACAGATATTTTTCCGGATTCAGCCTGCGGCTGACAATAATCTGTATCGGAAATCGGCTGCCTTCCAAATAATAAATTCCCGCATCTTCCTTTTTCACCCGGATACCATACTGTTTTGCCAGGTGACGTACCAGTTTTACCGGATAACTGCTGCACACAAAGGTAATGGTAACCTCTGCCGGGTCAATTTCCAGTACCCGCCGCGCATCTCCTATAAAAAAGCACGCATAACCGCATACCTTATAAAAGTCATTACAATTTAATTTATCTGAAGGTCCTTTATATTCTACTACTACAATGTATTTATGGTTAATACCCCTTACAGCCAGTAAGGAATTA
>CAJKKX010000287.1 GCA_905200565.1 uncultured Lachnospiraceae bacterium | reverse complement strand
TTTTATCTGGGGCAGAGCCTGACATACGATCACGTCCTGGAAGTTTTGGGAGCCGTGGACACAGAGGAGTTCAGCCGCCTGTTGCGGGAGGTGCTGGACTGCGACGTGGTGCGGGTCATCGCCCATCTGGAAGAACTGATTATGCAGGGGCGCGAACTGGGGCAGTTCGTGACGGATTTCACCTGGTATCTGAGAAACCTCCTGCTTTTGAAATCTTCGGATCATATGGAGGATGTGCTGGACGTCTCCACAGAAAATTTGCAGCTTTTAAAAGAAGAAGCGGGGCTTGTCAGAGATGAGACATTGATGCGTTTTATCCGGATTTTTTCTGAGCTGTCAAACCAGATGAAATATTCGGCTTCAAAGCGCGTGCTGCTGGAAGTGGCATTGATCAAGCTGTGTAAGCCGCAGATGGAGACAGATGAGATTTCACTGGCAGAGCGCATCCGGGCTTTGGAGAAGAAGCTGGAACATGGTGTGCCGGTGCAGACGGCGCCGATGCGGGACGCCGCAGCCAGGGAAACGCCTGTGCAGACTGAGTTTCCTGAACAGGAGAACGTAGAAGCGGCGGCTCCGAAAGACTTGCAGGAAGTGATGCGGCTGTGGAACAGTATCGTGGCGGAGGCGGACGGACAGAGGTTCCGCCAGGTGCTCGCAGGGGCGGCGCCGAAATTCAACGCAAAAGGGGACGATGCGCGGCTGTTTGTGGTGTTTTCTGATTTCCTGGGCGAGACTTATGTGGGGGATGAAGAAAAGAAGAGGGAGCTTGAAAACATCATACGAAGTAAAATCGGGAAACAAGTAGAAGTAAAATTTGTCCTTCAGGAAGATGAGCATCTGGCGGGAGGGCGTTTAACGAAGATCAGCGTGGATGACGCATTGAAAAAGTTTGTCCATGCAGAAATAGAAGTAGAAGATTAGAGGAGGACAAAGATATGGCAAAGCGTGGAGGATTTCCGGGAGGCGGTATGCCGGGGAATATGAATAACCTGATGAAACAGGCGCAGAGAATGCAGAGGCAGATGGAGGAAAGCCAGAAGGCCCTGGAGGAGAAAGAATTTACCGCAGCCGCAGGAGGCGGAGCCGTGGAAGTGACGGTGTCGGGAAAACGTGAAATTACAAAGGTAAAGCTGGCAGAGGAAGTGGTAGACCCGGACGATATTGAAATGCTGGAAGACTTGATTATGGCGGCGCCCAATGAGGCGTTACGGACGATGGAGGAAGAGGCCGGCGCTGCGATGGCGAAAATTACCGGAGGCATGGGCGGTATGGGCGGAGGATTTCCGTTCTGATGGATTACTTTAGTAAACAGATCAGCGAACTCATCGAGGAGCTGTCAAAGCTGCCGGGCGTGGGACCGAAATCCGCACAGCGCCTGGCTTTTTATCTCATTAACCGTCCGGTGGAGGAAGTACAGAAGCTTTCGGATTCCATCATTGGCGCGAGAAGGAACGTGTGCTACTGTAAGCAGTGCGGGACTCTGACGGACGAGGAGCTATGCCCCATCTGTGCAAATCCCAAAAGGGATCAGGGCACGATCATGGTGGTGGAGAATACCAGAGACCTGGCGGCTTACGAAAAGACAGGAAAATATGAGGGCGTATATCACGTACTGCACGGCGCCATCTCTCCCATGCTGGGGATAGGCCCTGGAGACATCAAGCTCAAAGAGCTGATGATCAGGCTCCAGGGAGATGTGCAGGAAGTGATCATTGCCACGAATTCCAGCCTTGAGGGAGAAACGACGGCAATGTACATCAGCAAGCTGATTAAGCCCACCGGAATTAAGGTCAGCCGTATCGCCAGCGGCGTGCCGGTAGGCGGAGACCTGGAATATATCGATGAGGTGACGCTCCTTCGTGCGCTGGAGGGACGGGTGGAGCTGTAAGGAGAAACTTGTTGAAAAAAGTACTTGACTTTTGCACAGAAATAATGATATAATGACCAAGCTGGCAAATGAAATAGCGATGCGTGGCTCAGCTTGGTAGAGCGCTGCGTTCGGGACGCAGAGGTCGCAGGTTCAAATCCTGTCGCATCGACTCCTTGGCAGGGGCGTAAATAGCTTAAACACTGGATTTGCATGGTGTTTAGGCTATTATTTTTTTGCAATGAAAAATTCGTTAAATTCGCAAACGTCGCTGACATGCCACTTTTCATATTTTCTTGCAAGAAGCTTCACACAGTGATAGAATGGAGAAGATAAGTTTTGTCAGATGCAAACGAAAACACAGAGCATGGAGGAACCAAATGAGCAACGTAAGAAGAGTGTACGTGGAGAAAAAGCCGGAATTTGCGGGAGCGGCAAAAGAACTGCGTCATGAGATACGCAGTTATCTGGGAATTCAGTCATTGACAAATGTGCGTGAACTGATTCGCTACGACGTGGAGAATATTTCCGATGAAGTATTCGAAAGGGCTTGCAGGACTATATTTTCAGAGCCGCCGGTAGACGTATTATACAAAGAAAGCTTTGACGCGGCCGAAGGAGCGCGTATTTTCTCCGTGGAATATCTGCCGGGACAGTTTGACCAGAGGGCAGATTCCGCAGAACAGTGTGTGAAATTTCTGAAAGAAGACGAGGAGCCGATCATCCGCTCCGCCACCACCTATGTGATAGAGGGCGACATTACAGATGAGGAGTTTGATGCGATCAAGGCGCACTGCATCAACCCGGTGGATTCCAGAGAAACCGGCATGGTAAAGCCGGAAACACTGGTGGCTGCTTTTGAAGAGCCTGCCGATGTGAAAAACTTTGACGGCTTCTGTGAGATGCCGGAGGAAGAGTTAAAGGAGCTGTATGCTTCCCTGAACCTGGCTATGACGTTCAAAGACTTTCTGCATATTCAGAATTATTTTAAGACAGAAGAAAAACGTGACCCGTCTGTGACGGAGATTCGTGTACTGGATACTTACTGGTCTGACCATTGCCGGCACACCACATTTTCCACAGAGCTGAAACATGTGACCTTCGGCGAGGGATATTATAAAGACCCGATGGTCGGCACCTATGAGAAATACCTGGCGGACCGCGCGGAGATTTTCAAAGGGCGCGACGATAAATTTGTCTGCCTGATGGATCTGGCGCTGATGGCGATGAGAAAGCTGAAAAAAGAAGGAAAACTGGACGACCAGGAGGAGTCGGATGAAATCAATGCGTGCAGTATCGTAGTTCCGGTGGAGATCGACGGTGAGACAGAGGAGTGGCTGGTGAACTTTAAAAATGAGACGCATAACCACCCGACGGAGATCGAGCCTTTCGGCGGAGCGGCCACCTGCCTGGGAGGAGCCATCCGCGACCCGCTGTCAGGACGTACCTATGTTTATCAGGCGATGCGCGTGACCGGGGCGGCAGACCCTACGGTTTCCGTGAAGGAAACGCTGAAAGGAAAGCTTCCGCAGAAGAAGCTGGTACGGGGAGCGGCGCACGGCTACAGCTCCTATGGAAACCAGATCGGGCTTGCAACCGGGCTGGTAAAAGAAATCTATCATCCGAATTATGTAGCGAAAAGAATGG
>CAJKKX010000286.1 GCA_905200565.1 uncultured Lachnospiraceae bacterium | reverse complement strand
CACCGGCTGGTGCAGCAGCACCAACCCAACCGCAAAAAGTGCGACACGCAAAGGGTTCGTTAAGAACTGTTTGTTTTTGTGCAATTTATCTCGATAATCCATAAAAACCTCCAGAATTCCTCTTCATTTTATTGCATTATTATCTATGTATATGTTAAAATACACAAGTATCAGTTTTGTTTGGAATGTTCATAATGAGACACTTGTTTTAGATTTGTCCAGTTTTATACATTGTGAACCTGTGCTGTTTTTCATGCGCAAATTCATCGATCACGGAGGTTATTATGGCACAGTCTACATCCCGGAAAACCAGTATTACCGCCCGCCGCACCTACGCGCTTTTGAAGGGTGCTCTCTTTTCCCAGCTTGCAGCCCTGCCTTTTGAGCAGCTCACACTGACCGACATCTGCAATACCGCGCTGATTTCCCGTTCTACGTTTTACCGCTATTTTGAGGATAAATATGACCTGCTCCATTACTGCCTTGGCTCTATGCTAGATGAGCTTGGCCTGAATGAAGATGTCATGTATTTCACCAACCGCACTTCCGTGCGGGACTTCCTGCTGATCCTGCTGCATCTTATCGGCGAGAACCGGATTTTGTACCAGAAAATCTACCATGCCAATCAGGACGGTGACCTGATGCGCATCATCCGCACCGGCCTCATCCGCATTATGAATGATAAAATTCAGGCTGCTGAACAAAAGGGCTATCGCTTGAAGCTTCCTGCCCCTATATTCACCAGCCTGATGACAGATTTTTATTTTAATATTGTACAGTGCTATCTCGATCAGGAAGAACCCTGTGACCCGGACAGCTTTGTCGACAATGTATGCCTGTTTATTGAACGTGACTTTTTTGCACCGCCAAAGTTCTGAGCCTTATGCCCAGCGCTCCGGTGTTTTTTATCACCAGACTGCACTTCCTGCAGCCTGATCCGATTGTGGCACTCAGCGTTCCCGCGCCCAGCCGTATGCGTAGCGAACCGCCTTCTCCCACCCGCGGACCATGGTCCTGCGGGTCTTTTCATCCAGTTCCGGCGTAAAGATCCGGTCTGTCTCCTGATTTTCCTTGACTTCTTCCTGATTCTTCCAGTATCCCACTGCAAGTCCCGCCAGATATGCCGCGCCCATGGCGGTTGTCTCTACACAAGAGGGCCGCTTCACCGGTGCCTGGATAAAGTCTGCCTGGGTCTGCATCAGGAAATTGTTGGCACTGGCTCCGCCATCAACCTTCAGGGAAGTCAGGTCAATACCGGAATCTGCTTTCATGGCCACCAGTACGTCATGTACCTGGTAGGCAATAGACTCCAGTGTAGCCCGGATGATGTGGTATTTGTTCACACCCCGGGTAATACCCACAATAGTTCCTCTGGCGTACTGATCCCAATGCGGAGCGCCAAGACCGGTGAAGGCCGGAACCACGTAGCAGCCGTTGGTATCCTTCACTTTTTTTGCCATATACTCGGAATCCTCTGCCGAATCGATCAGCCGCAGCTCATCCCGCAGCCACTGAACCGCCGCCCCGGCCACGAAGATGGAACCCTCCAGCGCATAATTCACCTTTCCGTCCAGTCCCCAGGCAATGGTGGTGACCAGCCCGTTTCGGGAGAATGCCGGCTTTTCTCCGGTGTTCATAAGCAGGAAACAGCCTGTTCCATAGGTATTCTTCGCTTCACCCGCCTCAAAACAGGTCTGACCGAACAGCGCCGCCTGCTGGTCACCTGCTGCCCCGGCAATAGGAATGGCTCCGCCCAGATAAGAAGGATCTGTCTCCCCGTATACGCAGCTTGACGGCTTCGGCTCCGGGAGAATACACTTCGGGATATCGAGTTCCGCTAAGATCTCATCATCCCACTGCAAAGTATTGATATTGAAGAGCATTGTACGGGACGCGTTGGAATAGTCTGTAACATGAACCGCGCCCTTTGTAAGTTTCCAGATCAGCCATGTCTCAACCGTACCGAATAACAGCTCGCCCTTCTCCGCTCTTTCTCTCGCGCCCGGTACATTGTCAAGCAGCCATTTTACCTTTGTTCCTGAGAAGTACGCATCGATCACGAGGCCTGTTTTCTCTCTGAACTTGTCGGTCAGGCCTTTTTCTTTTAAGGTGTCGCAGTATTCCGATGTTCTGCGGCACTGCCAGACGATCGCGTGATGGATCGGCTCTCCGGTATTCTTATCCCAGACGATCGTTGTCTCACGCTGGTTTGTGATACCGATCGCCGCGATGTCCTCTGCGGTGGCACCGATCATGTTCATCGCCTCTACGGCAACACCCAGCATACTTGCCCAGATCTCGTCTGCATCGTGCTCTACCCAGCCCGGCTTCGGGAAGTACTGGGTAAACTCTCTCTGCGCTACACTGCACATCTCACCTTTTTCGTTGAACAGGATACACCTGTTGCTGGTTGTCCCCGCGTCGAGTGCCATTACATACTTTGCCATACCAATTCCTCCTTCAATATAGTTTTTCCCATGCTTTATCTCAACTGCCCTTTTCCCGGCATTGAAACAGCTTGTGTTATCATTCTATTCACAGCTTCCAGACTTCATGATTCGTAGATGAAACTGCCATCGCTCCTGCTGAGAGGGCGCTCATAACGGATTCTTTCTCGGAGATCAGTCCACCCGCGATGATCGGCGCTTTCGACACCTTACACATCTTTGAAATGACCTGCGGCATGATTCCCGGAAGAACCTCGATATAATCCGGCTTTACCTGATGCTGCTGCTGTCTTAAATTTTCATACGCCATGGAATCCAGTAAAAAGCACCTCTGGACCGTTATGAAATTCAGTTCATTTCCCCTTCTGATCAGTGGGACCTTTGTACTAATGATCCCATCTGCCTCTGTCGACATTTTAATGAAGTCCACCACGATCTCCTTGCTGCTTAAGCCCACGATCAGGTCTACATGCACGATTGCGATCTTCCCAGCGTCCTTTAGGCGTTTTACGATCGTCCGGATCGTACAGATATCGCCGAACAGGACGAATACCACTCGGATCTCTTCCAGAGAACAGCAAAGTTCCAGATCATCCATGTTTTTGATCGCTGCGATGATCGGGGTTTCTTCCAATGCCTGATAAAAATAATGTTTCACTAAACTTTTCTCCATTTCTCAAAAAGAAAAGGAGCGCACCAAGCAACAGCTAATCGTTAGCTGATCACATTTTGCTCTCCTATCACGGCTTCTTTTTTAAGTTAACTCAATCATAGCACATTGCACAATTATTATCAACCATTTCACATTAAAATATATATTTTGTACAATTCTCGCAAAATTTTCTATATTTTTTTATTGTTTTAACCTCTTGAGCGATTATTTATTCTTCTATTTCACAACATTATACACAAATTTTTACGTTCGTATTTTTTTACCTATGTCACTGCATCAAATCGCCGCGTCGTACCAAAAGCTTTTCTGAACTGAAAATTCTGTACAATACAGTAACTCCTTTGTTACTTTTCATGGGTAGGAATTTTCTGAACTGAAAATTCCGTATGATACCG
>CAJKKX010000285.1 GCA_905200565.1 uncultured Lachnospiraceae bacterium | reverse complement strand
GTATATTACGTAAATGAAGTGATGGCGCCGCAGGATACCTTCAAGGGACAGGCGATTATGGCGGGCACCAGCACGCTTGGCGGCGTTTTTGGAAGTCTGCTCGGCGGTTTGATAATTGATTACTTAAATGTGCGTCTGATGTTAATTTTTGGCACAATTATTGCATTTGTTGGGATGCTGACAGTATTTTGGGCAGCACCAAAGACAAAAGGCGCACCTGGAAAATATTGATTTTCTGTTAAGGATTTGTTACAATAAATCTGAGTGGCAGTATCTGCCCTTGAGAAGAGGTTATAGTATAAGAAAGAATAAAGGGGAAGAAATATGACCATACGGATTATAACAGATTCAGCGGCGGATTATTCCGCGCAGGAAATCGCACGCAGACAGATCACATGTGTTCCTATGACGGTATCGTTTGGGGAGGAGCAATTTCAGGACGGCGTGGATCTGACAAAAGAGGAATTTTTTGAGAAGCTGCTTTCGGAAAAGGATTTTCCAAAGACGTCGCAGCCTTCGCCTACCATGTTTATCAACTGCTTTGAGGTGGCAAAGGCGGCGCAGGATATTGTGATCGCGATTCTGGTTTCCGGGGAGCTGAGCGGAACTGTCCAGAGTGCCATGCTTGCAAAGGAAATGGTAGAATACGAAAACATTTACATCATCGACAGCAAGAATGCCACGCTGGGTATGCGTGTACTGGTAGACCGCGCAGTTTTTCTGCGGGAGCAGGGCTGTGATGCAAAAACGATTATTGAGGAGCTGGAGGCTTTAAGATCGCGTATCCGTGTATATGCCGGACTGGATACACTGGAGTATCTTTATAAGGGAGGCAGGCTCTCGAAGGGGCAGGCGGCACTCGGCGGTCTGGTAAATTTAAAGCCGGTCGTTGCGATCACGCAGGAAGGAAAGGTGGAGCTTTGCGGAAAGCAGATCGGTATGAAGCACGCGTTTCGGCAGATCGCAAATATTCTGGAGGAGGACGCTCCGGACGTGGACTATCCGGTGTACTTCCTTTATGCATATGATAAGAAAAATTGTGTAAACTTTATTCAGTATCTCAGAAAAAAAGGAATGGACTTTGGAACCCCAAAGCTGCGCGGCATTGGCGCGACGATCGGCAGCCACATCGGCACCGGAGCATTCGGCATCGTATATGTAAAATAAAAGGAGCTGTTTATGAAAAAGAAGAAAGCGATTTCATGTATACTGGCATGTGCCCTGCTGGTTTCCGGTATGGGAAATACATGTGTTTTTGGGGAAGAAGTTGCTGTGTGGGATGATCTGGAAGGAGAAGTGATCGCTGAGGAGCCTGAAGATGGGACGGCGACAGGCGGAGAAGAGCCTGTGGGGCAGACACAGGGGGATGTTTCGGTGGAGAACCAGGATGATTTTCAGAACTGGACAGAAAGCTACTACGAGGAGAACCAGGACGATTTTCAGAATTGGACAGAGACCTACTACGAGGAGAACGGCGGAGCGGATAATGTTTCGGAAGATGCCGGAGAAACGTCCCACCGGTCAGAGGAGCACCGGGAATTCTGGGACGACCGCGATGCTGCTTATGAGAAGCGCAAGGAGCAGCAGGGTACTATCAGCAAAAATTCAGAAGATGTATATACGGTAGAGGATTTTGCTATCCCGGATGCGGAGGATGCGAAGACGGATTTCGATCTGATGGAAACGTCGGAACTGCCGACGCAGCTGTATCTGCAGGTGCCGGAAATCCTGCAGAGACCGGAATTGCCGACAGGCTGTGAGTCTGTGGCTCTCACGATGGCGCTGCAGTATGAGAATTTTGATGTAGATAAACTTACGATTGCAGGCGATTTTCTGATTTATAACTATGAGACGGACAATATGGCGATTGGTTATGTCGGGGATCCTTTCTCTGAGGAGGGGGCAGGGTGTTTTGCGCCGGCGATCGCCGCGACGGCGTTTGCGTTTTTTACCGATCAGGAGGTGTCCTACAAGGCCTACGATATCACGGATACAGACTTTGAGGAGCTTTTTGCGTACATTGCCGCCGGCACGCCAGTCATCCTCTGGACGACCATGTATATGGCAGAACCGGAATTCACCCGCATGGATGTGGAGTATAACGGGCGCGTTTATCGCTGGTACAGACAGGAGCACTGTGTTGTTCTCTCCGGCTACAATCTTGAGGAACGTACCGTGCAGATCAACGATCCGCTGGAGGGAATTGTGTCGAGGGATATGGATGAGTTTGCCTCCATCTACAATCTGACCGGAAAAAATGCAGTTGTTTTGAAAGAAGCGGAGGAGGCTGCGGCTTCGCAAGATACGGCGACAAGCACTGAGGTAGGACTTCCGTAGAATGTCGTTTGAATATGGTAAAAATCGTAAAAAAATATGTTAAGAATCTTAAAAATATGTGAAATCTGCACATGATTCGTTGACGCATCCCCGCCTTTGGAGTATACTAAAGGTATCAAAAGGAATCAAAAAGAATAGGGCGGGTGATTATGAACATCTTATTTTTCTTAAAGCCAAAAAGCGAAGTGGCATATTTGTATGAAGATTATTCGCTCCGTCAGGCGTTGGAAAAAATGGAACACTATCGTTACAGCGCCGTGCCGGTCATCAACCGGAGCGGTCATTACATAGGAACACTGACAGAGGGAGATTTACTGTGGTACATTAAGACGATGCGTCTGGGGGATCTTTACGAGGCGGAGGACATTCCGCTGCGGGAGGTAAAGCGCCGCTGGGATAACCAGCCGGTCAATGTGCAGTGCAACATCGAAGATCTGATGCTCACTTCCATGAACCAGAACTTCGTGCCGGTAATCGACGACAACCGTACCTTCATCGGAATAGTTACCAGAAGACAGATCATGCAGTACATCTGCAAAAGTTATATGAAAGCAACGGAAAGCAGTGCCGGATGAAGGCGCTGCTTTTTTATCATGATAAGCTCACAAAGGATTGACAAAAAAATACATAATTGATAAAATTAAAGAAATGTGCATCTGCATAGTTTTTGCAAAGGAGTGGAAAGAGTGAAACAGAGAGTTTTATCTATGTTGGTAGACAATACCTCCGGTGTCCTCAGCCGAGTGGCGGGACTGTTTAGCCGGAGAGGCTATAATATTGACAGTCTGACAGTGGGAGAAACGGCGGATCCGCGGTATTCCCGTATGACGGTAGTTGTCAATGGAGATGAACAGATTCTCGACCAGATCGTTAAGCAGCTGGCCAAGCTGATCGACGTGGTCGATATCAAGACGCTGAAAGCGGGAGAGAGTGTCAACCGTGAGCTTATCATGGTGAAGGTGCGCGCGGAGGCGAAGGACCGTCAGGGAATCAATGCCATCTGCGATATCTTCCGTGCGAAGGTAGTAGACGTGGCGAAGGATTCCATGATCATCGAGCTGACGGGTGATCAGCGCAAGCTGGAGGCGTTCCTTGAACTGATGAACGATTATGAGATTCTTGAGCTGGCCAGAACCGGCATCACCGGGCTGTCCAGGGGTGCGGAGGACGTGCGGTATCTGTAGCGGAGGAACCGGCAGATGC
>CAJKKX010000284.1 GCA_905200565.1 uncultured Lachnospiraceae bacterium | reverse complement strand
AATCAGGAGGCGCAGCCAATTACAGAAGAGTGTTTTCCATTGCCCATTAATCACTATGGAAATGTAAAGCTGTGTATTGAAAATGTAATCCGTACTTTTAATACACAGCTCCACACGAAAATGCGGATTGCCCGGATATCGAATCCCTATGGCCCGGGGCAGGATTATACGAAAGGAGTCGGGTTCGTAGATGCGGCGCTGAAGCGGGCAATGGAGGGGGAACCGATAGAAATCTGGGGAGATGGAGAGAATATAAGGGATTATGTTTATATAGAAGATGTCTGTGCTATGCTGGTAAGTCTCCTGGAATACAAAGGAGATGAAGAAGTCTTTAATATTAGTTCCGGTGAGGGAATGAGTCAGAAAATGGTTCTGGAAGCTATTCGGGAGCTTGGGCTTACTACAGAAATCCGGTATCTGGACAAGCGCAGCGTGGATCTGCCAAGGACGGTTCTGGACAACCGGAAAATCAGGGGGATTTATGATGGAAGAATACGGAGTTTTAAAGAAGGGCTGGAAGAATATTATCGGTATCTGCAGAAAGGAATATAGAGGAATTCCTTTTGTACCGGGTCCCTGTAAGACAGAGGTGACGGAGAATGTGCGGCCGATTCAGGAGATTCCCGGTCAGGAAAAGATACAGGGTTCGGTGGCGGTACAGCTCCACCTTTTTTATGAGGATCTTCTGGAAGAGTTTAAGTGGTATCTGAAGCAGATTCCCTTTCCTTTTGATTTGTTTGTGTCTTGTCAGGAAAATGCAGACATACACAGGATAAAAAAGGTTCTGTCGAAACTCTCTCATGTGGGAAAGGTGGAAGTACGGCAGATCCCGAACCGGGGCAGAGATATTGCTCCGGTTTATATCTGGTTTCGCAGAGAATTACAGTCCTATGATTATTTCCTTCATATCCATTCTAAGAAATCCCTGTTTACCGGGAAGGAACAGACGGACTGGCGGAGACAGTCTTTGAATGCGCTGCTGGGAAGTCCGAATATGGTAAAGAGAATCCTGTATTTGCTGGAGCAGGAAGAAGACATCGGCTTAGTATTCTCGGAATATTTTAAAGAACTTACGATGTATCATTCTTCCTGGCTGACCAATGAGATGCAGGGAAGGGCATTTATGGAGGAATATGGCCTGCACATGGAAGGAAGCCTGTTCCAGTATCCGGTGGGAAGTTTCTATTGGGCAAAGACGAAGGCGCTGCAGCCACTTTTTGACCGAGCGTACACTATTGAGGAATTTCCACGGGAAGAAGGACAGGTGGACGGCACGCTTCTTCATGTGATCGAGCGGGGAATCGGGGTAATGGCAGGAAGCAGAGGCTGCCGGAGCGTACTTGTGGATACGGACGAGGGTGTGTTCCGCTTTCGTAAGAGCGTAAAGCTGTTTCGGGATTATCTTTCCGGAGACTGCCGGACGCTGCAAGAAAAGTTAAGCTCCTATCAGACCGTCTGTTTTGATTTGTTCGGCACTTTGGTGACAGAGGCACAGTGGGAGGAAAATATTTTCCCGCGTTATGAGATACGGAAAATTGTGGAATGCTTGTTAAACCGGGGAAAAACGGTTATCTGCCGGATTCCTGCCGGTTATTCCGGGCAGAAAGCGGAAGAAATCCTGGAACGCTGCGGATACTGTGCCGGAAAAATCATTCGATGTGGCAAGAAATATCCGCATGACCCAGGAGCTGCAATGTCAAATGCTCTCTCAGGTGGCGGATCTGTTTACAGCCATGCACAACAATGCCTCAAAAGCGGAACAGACAGAGCTTCTGGCAAAGCTGGAAATCAGTCTGCGCCTTTTGGCAGGACGGCTGGGCATTTCTCAGGATGGACTGAGCAGAAAGGCAGCTATGACCCTGAAGGCGGCGTTGGCGCAGGAAGATGTATCTGCATGGAAAAGTGATCTGCTGACCGTTTTGCATGAACTGGAAGAAACATAAACAGTCACAGAAAGGCTTTTGAGAAAGCCAAACAGCTTGGAGGCTGCAATATGGAAGAAAGAAAAGAAGAAACAAAGAAAGGAACGGAAGGACGGCTGGTGGTCGGCATGGCAGTGGCTGTGCTGGTGGTGATCCTTTGCCTGATGCTGGATGTACGCCTTGGCGTAGGGGCATTGGTGGGGATTGTGGCAGGTAGTTTCCTGCGCCCCATGCTCAAAGACCTCTTTGCCGATGAGCCTCAGGAAGAGCCAGAGGAAAACCGCTTTCTGGATACGGCAGTGCTTCGGGAAAATTTCTCCATTCCCCAAAATCTGCCCATTCCTTACGCTGTGCTGGATATTCGTGGCAGGGTCATGATGTATAATGAGCCTTTCGCGGCAGTGTTCCCCAATAGTGAGGACGCAAAACCCGTCATTGAAGTGCTGCGGAAAACCAGCGGCGCCGGAGAACCTCAGAGAGTTACCGTAGGCGACCGTTCTTACAAAGCCGCCCTGAACCACTGCGATGTGGTGGACAAAAGCGGCGCTGTGGGGGCAGTTTTGACCCTCATCATGGTGGACATCACCAAAACCTGTCAGTTGGAGAAAGAACTGGCGGAACAGGAAACCGTTGTGGGTATGATTCTTTTGGACAACTACGACGATGTGCTGGACAGCATCGACGAAAACCGACTGCCCATCCTCTCCGCACTCATTGACAGAAAATTCAATCAGCTGGCACAGGCGGCAGACGCCGTGATCAAAAAACTGGAGAAAGACCGCTACATTTTCCTGCTCTCTAAGGGCAGTCTGGAGCGGCTGAAAGAAAAGAAATTTGAGCCTTTTAACGAGATCAAGGAAATCTCCGTGGGGGAACACATTCCTGTGACCCTCAGCATGGGGATCGGCATCGGCGGCGGCTCTCTGGAGGACGCCATGGCAAACGCAAAAGCGGCTATGGACTTGGCTCTGGGACGAGGCGGCGATCAGGTGCTCATCAAAGACGGGGAAAAATACCTGTTCTTCGGCGGCAAGAGCGGCGAAATCCCCCGCAATGCCCGTATCCGTGCCCGTGTCAAAGCGGACGCCCTTATGGAGCTCATGGGGGATGCTTCTGACATTCTGGTCATGGGGCATAAAAATGCCGATCTGGACAGCTTAGGCGCTTGTATCGGTATCTGTGCTATGGCAAAGAGCATTGGGAAAAAATGCAACATCGTCATGGACAAAGTCAGCGTAGGCGTGAAACGCCTTTGCGATAAAATGGATGAAAGCGGCAAATTCGGCGGTGTCATTGTGGATGGCGTAGATGCCATGCGCATGGTCAATGACAAAACACTGCTGGTTATTGTGGATACCCACAGGGAATCCATGGTAGACAGCAGACAGGTGCTTATGGCGGCGAAGAAAATCGTCGTTTTTGACCACCACCGCAAGAGTACCGATTTCATCGAACAGGCGGTGCTCATTTATCATGAGCCTTACGCTTCGTCCACATCTGAACTCATTACAGAAATGATTCAGCATATGGACAAAAAAGTAAAATTGCTGCAAATTGAAGCTGATGCCCTGCTGGCAGGCATCACCGTAGACACCAAAAACTTCTGCGTGAAAACCGGCGCCATGACCTTTGAGTCTGC
>CAJKKX010000283.1 GCA_905200565.1 uncultured Lachnospiraceae bacterium | reverse complement strand
TACATCGCAGCGAACGACGCAGTAAACCAGCCGACACAGGCAAACGGAATGGCGCTGGAAGATCTGGCTATGTGCGCAATCCCGGCAGGCCCTGGCGGACAGTACTCTCTGTCAGGCGGCACACCGTACATGTTCTCTAAGGATGCAACGCCGGAAGAAATCGACGCAGCTCTGGATTACCTTGAGATCATGGGCAAGACCCCGATCGTTACCGACGACGTAGTAGCAGGTCTGGAAGCAGACGCACAGATGAGAAAGGATTCCGGCATCCCGGTAATCCAGAAGTTCCCGTGCTGGATCAATCAGGAATTCCTCGATGCTGAGGCAAAGACGATTGAAGAAAATGCAAATGTAGATCCGGCTATGTATCAGTCTTACTTTGACGCGGTATCTTCTGACGGACTTCGTACAGAGGAACCGGGGCAGACGCAGGATATGTATGGCGAGCTGACAAAGGTTCTCCAGGCAGTTATCACTGATCCGGATGCAGATATCCCGGCACTGATGCAGACAGCAAATGACAATTACCAGGCTATCCTTGACAATTCGGTTGTTGCAGAATAAAGCGGATTGCTGAAATAGTTCGATCCAAATGGGGTTTCCAATGACCGGAAGCCCCATTTGTTGTAAAAACAGAAATATGAGGATGAGAGAATGAAGAAAAAGACAAAATTTAAGCGCAGAGATCTGATATCATGGCTCGTTATGCTGCCGTCTGTGATACTTTTTGCATTCTATATCTGGGAGCCGCTTCTGGAGAACGTCAGACTGTCCCTTTACAGCACGATCCGCTATCAGACGGTGGACTTTGTCGGTCTGGCAAATTATGCCAGGGTTCTGAAGGTGCCGGATTTTAAGGCGGCCTTCGTAAATACATTTTCCTATACGTTTTGGTCGCTGGTGATCGGCTTTTTTATACCTATCATCATGGCGGTACTGATCTCAGAGACCGTACATTTAAAAAGTTTCTTCCGTGTAGGCGTTTATTTCCCGAATATCGTTCCGGGGCTTGCCACGATCTGGATCTGGAATTATTTCTTTACTCCCGGTCCCACCGGCGTGCTCAATATCCTGCTGGGAAAAATCGGAATTGCTCCCTTCGTGTGGCTGAATAATACAAAGTGGACGATTCCGCTCATCGTCGTGACAATGACCTGGAAGTCGGCGGGGTCCACCGCTCTGATCTATATGGCGAGCATCAGCGGGATCAGTGCGGATCTGTACGAGGCGGCGACTATCGACGGCGCCAGCATCTGGCAGAGAATCCGGCATATTACGCTCCCCAGCATCAACGGTCTGGCAAGGACGCTTCTGATCATGCAGGTGATTTCTGTGTTCCAGATTCTGTATGAACCGATGGTGCTTAAGAATGGCGGTCCGAACAATGCAAGTATTTCACTGATGATGCTTGTATACCGGTTCGCATTCCGTGACAGTGACTTTTCAGGTGCGGCGGCTCTGTCCGTTATGATCTGCATCATATTGATTATATTGAGCGGGCTGTACATGAAGGTTGCAAAGAAAAAAGAAGAATATTAGGAGGAGAGGGCATGTTTTTTAGAAAATATTTTGATAAACGTGACGGAGCGATCCGCGGCTATGATATGCACTCTCCAAAATCGAGAGCGCTGAGTATCCTTATTATGCTGCTGTGTATTGTGATGGTCATTGCCGCACTGTTTCCTGTTGTATGGGTATTTCTGGCATCCTTTAAGGATATTAAGGATTTTACGAGAAATGTAACGATTATTCCGCAGCATTTTGATTTTGAAGGTGTTAAAAAGACCTGGAACCAGCTTAAATTTTCCAAATTTTATGTAAATTCCATAATCCTGGTGGCGGGAAGTGTCGTATGCGCAGTTGTTTTCAACGGCCTGCTGGCTTACGGGCTGGCAATCCTGAAACCGAAAGGGTATAAGATTGTGCAGGCGCTTGTTATGTGGAGCCTTCTGATTCCGTCCACGGCCAGTATTGTGGCGCTGTTCCGAAACATCAATATGATCGGCCTCAGCGGGAGCTTTCTTCCGCTGTGGCTGTCCTACGGTGCAAATGCCTTCTGGGTCGTTCTGTTTAAAGAGTTTTTCGAGGAGATTCCCAGAGAGCTGGTGGAGTCCGCGCGTCTGGACGGCTGCGGTGCGCTGCAGGTATTTGAGAAAATGATTCTTCCGCTGTCCAGACCTATTATCATGGTGGTTGCTATCTTTGCGGTGACGGCGGCATGGTCAGATTTCCTGCTTCCGTATCTTGTACTGAACGGTTCCGGCAAAGAAACGGTTATGGTAAAGCTGTTCAGCTTTAAGGATACGCCGACAAATGCGGTGAGCATGCTGCGGGCAGTCATGTTCTCGATCATTCCGCCAACGATTCTTTTCATAATTTTCCAGAAACAGATTACCGACGGTGCGGCGGCGGGAGCAGTAAAGGGATGACATGCATTAATTAAGGTGAGGATAACATATGGCTAAAGTAGCAGATATCTATTTTAAAGAGCATCCGTGGCAGATTATTGAGGAAGGCTTTGACCCGGCTTACTCCAGGGTGGCGGAATCCATTTTTTCCCTGGCGAATGAATATATGGGAGTCCGGGGCTACATGGAGGAAGGATACTCCGGGGAAAGCCTTACGGGCAGCTATTTTAACGGTATATATGAGCAGAAAAAGCAGGAAGGTCCCCACTATGTCGGAATCACGGATGTGACAGAATTTATGGTAAATTCCGTGAACTGGCTGGACACAGGGCTGGAGGCCGACGGGGAGAGCCTGGATCTGGGAAGGAGCAGGGTGCGGTCCTTTTGCAGATGGCTGAACATGAAAACGGGACTTCTGACAAGACAGTTTATATGGTGTCTGGCTGACGGAAAAGAGATAGAGGTGACGTTTGAGCGGATTCTTTCGATGAAGCAGGTGGAATTTGCGGCGCAGAGAATTACACTGCGGCCGCTGGATTTCCGGGGGAAGATATATCTGACTCTGGGGCTTGACGGGTCCGTGATCCATGAGAGCGTAAAGGAAAATCTGTGGAATGCCCTGGGAGCAGTGACGGAGGATGGATTTTTGAGTCTGGAGCTTGAGACGATCCATACGGCGCAGCGGGTGAATTCTGCTGCCCGGATCACCGGAGAAGGGCTTGTGCAGACCGGGACATGCCGGGAGGAAAAGAAAGGGCAGCTTTTGTTTGAGGAAGAGGCGGAGCCGGGAAAGATCTTCCGGGCGGAGCGCACCGTGTGCAACCTGCTGTGCAGGAATGCCGCAGGAGAGCAGGAATACCGCAGACAGTGCGCCGAAAGCAGAGAGCGGCTGCAAAAGATCAGCTTTGAACAGATTCTTGCAGATAATACAAAATGGTGGAGCGAAATCTGGGAGCACTGTGATATAGAGATTAAAGGGGACCCGGAGAACCAGCAGGGCATCCGCTTCTGCATCTTCCAGCTTTTCATTTCTTAAAATAAGTCTTTCTGTTTTAAGGTTAACCATCTGTTTGTCTCCCTTTTTTATAACGCCGTTCCTTTTTTAGGCACAAAAAAGTGCTCCATATTTGCTTTTTCAAGTGTGAGCAGCTGTACCTTTTTGTTAATGCCACCCGCATAG
>CAJKKX010000282.1 GCA_905200565.1 uncultured Lachnospiraceae bacterium | reverse complement strand
CCCACCCCTCAAGATTGAGGGGCAGGGGAGTTGAATAGGCGAAGCCTATTTTTTATTTGACGGAAAACCCGAATTATGGGAGCGTGATGGAGATGAACAGGAGAGATCTCAAAATAATATGGAGAGGAGAACAGATATGACATTTCGATATGCGTTGAAACGATCAATTCCGGTAATGGCGGGATATATCGTTCTGGGAATCGGATTTGGAATGCTGCTGGGAGCGAAGGGCTACGGCATCACCTGGGCGCTCGCGATGAGTGTGTTCATTTATGCGGGGTCAATGCAGTATGTGGCAATTGATCTGATAACAGGTGGCGCGTCGCTGATCTCAGCGGCACTTATGACACTGATGGTCAACGCAAGACATTTATTTTATGGAATCTCCATGCTGGAACGATATAAGGACACAAAACCATATAAGCCGTATTTGATCTTTGCGCTTACGGATGAGACGTATTCGCTGGTGTGCAGTGGAGATGTACCGGAGGGGGTCGAGGAGAAGAAATATTTCTTCCTTGTCTCGCTGTTGAACCAGATTTACTGGGTGATTGGAAGCGTGATGGGATCAGTGCTCGGGAGTGTATTGAATATCAATACGGAAGGAATCGATTTCTCGATGACAGCTCTGTTTCTGGTGGTATTTACGGAACAGTGGATGAGCACGAAGGATCACAGAAGCGCCGTTGCAGGTGTTGCTGCATCCGTGATCTGTCTGTTGATCTTTGGGGCATCAGCCTTTCTGATCCCGTCGATGATCTCTATCACGGTGATTTTGACGCTGATGCGTGGGAGTAAGAAAACTGAGAGCAGCCAGACGACGGCATAATTCATTATATTTTCCGAAGGACAGGAAATAGTATGAAAACAGTGCATAGGTTGCTGCACACGGGTAGAAAATTTTCGAACTGAAAATTCCGTACAATACAGTGGTGGCAGTGGATAAACAGGACAGGATGTCTGATGTTTCTGTTTGAGGGAGGAATATTATGGGGAACAACAAGTTTTCAATCGCCAGTGTTGGAAACCGGCGGGCATTCCGGGATGGAGCCCGGGACGGGGTGCCGATCGCGCTCGGGTATTTTGCGGTATCTTTTTCACTGGGAATCGTGGCGCGGAATGTCGGGATGACACCGATTCAGGGAATGATCACAAGCGCACTCTGCAACGCGTCCGCAGGGGCGGGCTTTACGATGATCGCCGCGGGGGCAGCGTATATTGAGATGGCGATCGTGACGCTGATCGCCAACGCGAGATATCTTCTGATGAGCTGTGCCATGAGTCAGAGAATGGATCCGGAGATGCCGTTTTTCCACAGACTGCTGATGGCGTTTGATATTACCGATGAACTTTTCGGAATTACGATCGCGAGACCGGGGTACCTGAATCCGTGGTACATGTACGGAGCAATCGCCCTGGCACTTCCGGGCTGGGCAGTGGGAACAGCACTTGGAGCACTGGCAGGAAACCTGATGCCGTGGCGTCTCGTGAGCGCCTTCAGTGTGGCACTTTATGGAATGTTCCTGGCAATTATTATTCCGCCGGCGCGAAAGAGCCGGATCCTTGCGGGGCTTATCGCCATCAGCTTCGCGGCAAGCTACCTTGCGGAGCATCTGCCGGGTATCTCATCGATCTCCAGCGGCACGAGAACGATCATCCTGACTGTTGTGCTCTCATCCGCAGCAGCGATTCTCTTCCCGCATCCGGCAGAGGACAGTGAGATCGAGGTTCAAGAAGAAAACCAGAAAGGAAAAAATAATTCTTCTGCAGGTGCAGCAAAACAGGGAGCTTA
This sequence comes from uncultured Lachnospiraceae bacterium, assembly GCA_905200565.1. Next base: position 1,887 of record CAJKKX010000282.1, on the reverse strand, counting down.
ACTGTATATATAGTAGAAAGCAGTTCTATTTGTAAGAAAAAGAAGTATTTACGAAAACTGTATCGTTAAATTAAGAGGAAATACATAAAAAACATGGAAAAGAATATTTATCTCTATATTGCGGTGATGGCGGGCGTTTCATATCTGATCCGTGTCCTGCCGCTCACATTGATCCGGAAACCGATTAAAAATCAGTTTATCCAGTCATTCTTATATTACGTCCCATATGTGACGTTAGCTGTTATGACGTTCCCGGCGATCCTCTCCGCCACAAACAGTACGGTGTCGGCGGCGCTGGCGCTGGTCATCGGAATCATCGCGGCGTGGTACGGAAGAAGTCTCCTGTCCGTTGCGGTGATCTGCTGTGCGGTGGTATTCGTCACAGAATTTTTCTTAGTGTAGTAAAAACACATAAAATACATAAAACACATATATTTAATAAAACAAAAGCAGCTTCGGCATCTGATCATTCATCAATCATATGACCGTGCTGCTTTTTTACTTTATAGAAGACCGCTTATGGTGTTCTCGCAGGGCGTGAAAAACCACGAAAAAAAGCAGTACGTGGCGCAGAGAAACGGAATGCGGCGGTCTGCCAGACCAATGCTTTAACGTCGTAAAACAAATGAGATAAAATCCCATTGTCTGAAATTTCACAATACGAAATATATTCCATTTTAGCAAAAGTGCTGATTTTCTAAGCGGAAATTTGGCAATTATTTGGAAGAATCGTACTTGTATTTGTGCGGGAAAGTTGTTATAATCAGTAGCCGTGTTGAGCGAAAAAAAGAGTAATGGCTCATAAAAGCTGATTACATGGAGGTTTACCCATGAAGAAATTATTTGCATTCTGCGCAGGACTTCTGGCGGTCTTAAACCAGACTGCAGTTACAGCGCTTGCGGCAGAACCAGAGGCTGCCGGGGCGGCAGCACAGACGCCGTTATGGCTTTGTATTCCATTTGCAGGACTCCTGCTCTGCATTGCGGTCCTTCCGCTTGTGAAAGCAGAGTGGTGGGAGGCGCACCAGCCGCACGCGGTCGTGTTCTGGTCCCTGCTGTTCCTGATCCCGTTCGCCGTGAAGTACGGTGTGCCGAAGGCGACGGAGACGACACTGGAATGTATCATAAACGACTACCTGACATTCATCGTCCTTCTTTTCGGATTGTTCTGTGTGTCCGGTAATATTACCCTGTCAGGTGATCTCGCTGGTTCCCCGAGGATCAATGTGGGACTTCTGGCACTCGGAACCCTGTTATCCAGCTGGATCGGAACCACCGGAGCCAGTATGTTAATGATCCGTCCGATCATCAAGATGAACGCGTGGAGAAAGAGAAGACGCCACATCGTGATCTTCTTTATCTTTATGGTGTCCAATATGGGCGGCTGCCTGACTCCGATCGGAGATCCGCCGCTGCTGATGGGATTTATGCGCGGCATTCCTTTTTTCTGGAGCCTGCATCTCTTGCCGGTTCTGCTGTTTAATGCAGTCATTCTGCTGACCATTTTTTATTTTCTGGACCGCAGGGCTTACCGCAGGGATATCGCGGATGGTTTAAAGCCGGATATCAGTAAACCAGGTACGGAGGTCCACATTCTGGGACTCCATAACCTGATCTTTCTGGTCATGATCGTGGCGGCTGTCATCTTAAGCGGAACTCTTCCTGGGATGGAAGCATTCCGGGATGCGGAGGGCGCAGTGCGCGGAATCCGGCTGTTTGGTGAAGTGACCTTAACCTATCCGGCCCTGATCGAGATCGTGATGATTCTTACGGCGGCCTTTCTGTCTTTTAAAACGACAAATGTGGAAATCCGCCGGAAGAACCACTTTACCTGGGGAGCTATCCACGAGGTTGCAGTACTTTTTATCGGCATCTTTATTACCATGC
>CAJKKX010000281.1 GCA_905200565.1 uncultured Lachnospiraceae bacterium | reverse complement strand
GTGCGTACACTACTGTGTGGATGCGGATGCGGCAGGCAGAGTTTTACAGTTTCTGCCGGAGAATTTAAGAAGCTGGGCGGACGCAGGATGGGGAAATAACCATTTGATTACGATAGAGATCTGTGAATCTGATGACATTTCCTATACAGGCGGCGCGGCTTATACGGTAAGAAACATGGAAAAATTTAAGGTCGACATTCTGCGGGGATATCGGACAGCGGTGGAACTGTGCGCGCATATCTGTAAGCAGTATGGCTGGAATCCACAGGCAAAACTGGCGAACGGGATGTATCTGATTTCTTCCCATGCGGAAGGAGCCGCCGCCGGGCTGTCGTCCAACCATGCGGACCCGGATCATGTGTGGAGACGTTTCGGACTGACGATGGACGGATTTCGGGCCGACGTGGCGAAAAGAATGCAGACAAAGCCGGAGCTGAAAGAGGGGAGAAAAGTCCGGCTGACGCAGGACATCGCCATCCGGGATGGCGTGTCTGTAAAATACAGGACGGCAGGATATGTAAAATACACGGAGCTTTCGGCTTCCGCAAAGAAAAAGGCGAGGCGGATTGCCGGGAATAAGGCAAGACTGAAAAAGAATACGCTGGTCGAAATCCTGGAGCGTAAGACTGCGTGGGACGGTACGGTCTGGATTCGGGTGAAATCCGGGTGGCTGCCGGTGGCAAAGGATGGAAAATACCGGGTGAGAGAGAAATAAAAGGATGGAAAGTTAAGGATAGATGTGTTATAATCTTGTCATAAGATAAACACAGGGATTTGAGGAAAATCCGAGAAGTAAGATTTTTATAGCAGAACAGGAGGGAAAGGGATGAAAAAGATTTTTTTAACGATGGCGCTGTTTGTTGCGGCATTTGCGTTTTCAGGGATACCTGTGAGCGCAGAATGTACCGGCCATATATGGCAAACGGTTAGTAGCAGTGAACCAGCCTGTGAGGAGGCGGGAGAGAAGAAATCTGAGTGTGTGCAATGCCATGAAATAAAAACGGAATTGTTTCCAGCCCTGGGGCATGATTGGAAAGAGTTTGGCAGCAGGGAGGAACCAACCTGTACAGAAGAGGGATATTGGCAGAGAAGATGCCGGAGATGCCGGAAAGAGGAGAAAGTTTCGATTCCAGCCCTGGGACATGTTTGGGAAGAGTGGGCTTTTGAGGAGCCATCTTGTTTTGAAGAGGGGAGAAGAAGATACAACTGTAAACGTAAGTATTGCTGGGAGGAGAAAGAAGTGATTCTGCCCGCTTACGGAGGGCATCAATGGTCAAAATGGCATGTTCTGAAAAAGAGTACGGTATACGAAGAAGGGGTGCAGAGGCATCACTGTATGGAATGTGGTCGCAGGGTTCGTCAGTCGATACCAAAGAAGAAACCAGGTAAGGCGGACAAAGAGGTGCAGAAGGAACTGAAAAAATTTTTCGCGGCTGTTAAAAAATTTGATACGAAGGGAATCAGCCAGCATTTCGAGAATCCCCACAGTGTGGTGTTGTTTTCAGAGGAGTGGCCGGCAATCGGTTATGTGCGGGCAAAGAATAAGAAAATATCTTTCAAAATTGTCGGAGGAACGGTATCAAAGAAAAGTGCGGTTCTTAAAGTTAAATGCCGTTATTACAGTGCATGTGATGCCTTTTATCGATCGTTTGAAAGACTGGTGGAGTATCTGACAAAGAATCCGTCTGGTTCTTCATCTGCCGTACAGTATCAGTATCAGAATTTGTCGCAGGATGGTCGGCGATATGGTTTTATGGACAGTCAAACATTTACAATAAAACTCAGAAAAAAAGGGAAGGAATGGAAGATTGTGGCGCCGACAAAAGCATTATATAATATTATGACCTGTGATTACGCATCTGCATATAAGGATATTTTGGAAGAGAGTATTTCTGGCAATAGAAAATTGTCATTGAATGTCACTATAAAAACGTGATAAAGTATACAATGTAAAGAACAGTTCAGGAACACCCCGTGGAAATGCGGGGTGTTTCTGTTTCCCGGGAGAGTTCTTGAAAGAGTATAAATGATAAAGCATATAAAAATATGCGAACAAACAAAGAAAATGGAGGAAAAAGAAATGGCAAAAATTGGATTAAAGTACCCGGTGGCAGCACCGATGAAGGAAGATGGAAAAACTTATAACGAGGGATTCGTGATTGCAAAAGCGATCAAGGCATCCGTGACAGCGAACAACAACGATGTAAAACTCTATGCAGATGATGGAATCGCAGAATCCGATAAGTCCTTTAAGGATGGCACACTGTCCCTGAATGTGGACGATCTGACGCAGAGCACTTACGCAAAGATGCTGGGACACAAATTTACGGAAGCATCGGAGGATGGAAAAACACCGGCGCTGGTGACAGCGTCCGTTACCGATATTTCCCCGTTCCTGGGCGTGGGCTTCTATGGGGAAGTGATTCGGGACAGCAAGCCGTCTTACCTGGCAAAATGGCTCAGAAAAGTAAAATTCGCAGAGCCGAACGACGAGACGGATACCAAAGGAGAGACCGTGGCATTCCAGACGCCGACCATCGAAGGAACGGTGTTCCAGGGAGATGACGGCGTGTGGAAAGAGCAGGCGGAATTTGCCACAGAAGAGGAAGCAGTGGCATGGCTGAACCAGAAGGCCAATATTACTGCTGAAGTCACAGAATAGGAGGATGGAGTATGAGTGATCTAAGGCCGATAGGACGTGCCGTCATGCTGGACGGCGCGGAGAGACATTTTCTCTTTACCCTGAATGTGGTGGATGAGGTGCAGGATCATTACGACTGTAGTCTGGAGGAAGTCATTAATAAGCTGACAGACAAGAAAGAGTCCATCAAAGCCCTGCGTTACCTCACGATGGCGCTTCTGAATGACGAAGCAGAGCGGTCGCCGCAGGCAGAATTGAAAACGTATACAGAGCAGGAGGCAGGATGGCTGATTACCCAGGAAAATGTTCTGGATGTGACAATGGCTGTCCTTCAGGCTTATGGTCTGTCGCTTCCGGAGCCGGATGAGTTCGCCTCCCCAAACGGGGAGGGCGGGCGGAGCGAATGAATACCGCCCGCCTGCTTTATATCGGATGTAAGGTGATGAATTTCCGGCAGCAGGAAGTGCTTGAGATGACGCCCAGGAAATTTTTCCTGCTGTATAACGAACACCTGGAGCTTCATGGGTTAAAGGAGCCGGAGGTGACGATCGATCAGGTGTTTTAACGGACGCCTGACACGTGCGGGCAGAGAAAGAGCTCTGCCTGTACTGGTGAGGCGTCGGTGGAACAGGCATTGTACGAGGAGGTGAGAGCGTGACAGCGGAAATGATAATGCAGATCTGCACGGCGGCGGTTCCGGTCGTGCTGGGCTATATTGTCTGGCTTTTGAAACGGCAGAAACGGGATCGTGACGCCAACAGCAGGGGGACGATGCTTCTTCTGCGGGTACAGCTTATGGAGTATCACGACAAGTACCGGAAGAGGGGGAGCATCCCGTCTTATGCGTATGAGAATTTTGAAGAAATGTATGCGGCGTATCATGCGCTGGGAGGGAACGGGATGATTACGAAAATGTATAAAGAAATACAGGAACTGCATATCCGGCAGAAGGAAAGGAATGAGGAATAGAGGATGAAAGATTACAGGAAATGGACAAAAGCGGCGGGAGTCAGGGCGGTAAAGACAATGGCGCAGGCAGCCGTGGCGGGAAT
>CAJKKX010000280.1 GCA_905200565.1 uncultured Lachnospiraceae bacterium | reverse complement strand
AACTATCGACTTCGTAACCTATCGGGGGAAGCGAACCGCCCGCCAAACCAGAATTTTCTCACCTGTGTTGGGAGTGTAATTATTTTTTTTATTATTTTTATAAAGACCCCCTTGTTTTTTTGGAAAAAGTGTACTATGATAGTCACATAAGTGGTGAAAAGTGGTGGAAGGTGGAACCAAATGGGGGAATCTTCCCAAAGCAGGTGAGTCGTTATGTTTATGGGTGAGTACAATCATAGCATTGATACAAAAGGCCGGCTGATCATCCCTTCAAAGTTCCGCGAGGAACTGGGCGACGAGTTTGTGGTTACGAAAGGGTTGGACGGCTGCTTATTTGTGTTCCCAAATAGCGAATGGCAGGCTTTTGAAGAAAAGCTGAAAAAATTACCACTTACAAATAAAAGCGCAAGACAATTCGCGCGTTTCTTTGTGGCAGGCGCAACACCGTGCGAGCTGGACAAGCAGGGGAGAATTCTCTTACCGCAGACGCTTAGAGAATTTGCGGGTCTGGAAAAAGACGTAGTGCTTACCGGCATGTTAAATCGAGTCGAGATCTGGAGCAAAGCCCAGTGGCTTGCAAACAACTCCTACGACGACATGGACGATATTGCAGAGCAGATGACGGATTTAGGTTTAAGCATATAGCCTGGGGAGGACAATATGGAATTCAAACACAAATCTGTCCTATTGGACGAAACGATAGAAGCACTGAATATCCGGCCGGATGGAATCTACGTGGATGGAACTTTAGGCGGTGGCGGACATTCGTATGAAATATGCAGACGGTTGTCTGATAAAGGGCGTCTGATTGGAATCGATCAGGATGCGGCGGCGATCAAAGCAGCCGGAGAGCGCTTAGGGGAGTTTAAGGATAAAGTAACGGTCATACGCAGCAATTACTGCGATATGAAAAAAGAATTGGCAGCTATAAACATCACAGCAGTAGATGGAATCGTTTTGGATCTGGGAGTATCCTCCTACCAACTGGATACGGCAGACCGCGGCTTTACTTACAGGGAGGACGCTCCGCTTGATATGCGGATGGATCAGCGTCAGGAGATGACGGCAAGAGATATTGTGAACAGGTACAGTGAGACGGAACTGTATCATGTGATTCGTGACTACGGAGAGGAAAAGTTCGCAAAAAATATTGCAAAACATATTGTAAGTGCAAGGCAGACAAAGGATATTGAAACAACTGGGGAGTTAATTCAAATTATAAAAGCGGCAATACCGATGAAAGTCCGGGCGGTAGGCGGACACCCGGCCAAAAAGACGTTCCAGGCTATACGAATTGAACTGAACAGGGAGCTTGAGGTACTTGAAAATTCTCTGGACGATATGATAGACATGCTGAATGATGGAGGGCGCATTGCTGTAATCACGTTTCATTCCCTGGAGGATCGAATCGTAAAAAATATTTTTCGGAAAAATGAGAATCCATGCACATGCCCGAAAGATTTTCCGGTATGCGTCTGTGGAAAAGTGCCGAAGGGCAGGGTGATTACAAGAAAGCCTATTGTGCCAGGGGAGACAGAGCTGGAGGAAAATAAAAGAGCAAAAAGTTCGAAGCTGCGTGTTTTTGAACGTGCGCTTCCAGATAGAAACAGATGAAACGGCCCATAGGACGGGGCTGCGATCGGGAAAACGGAGAGATGACGAGCAGAAGGGGGGACAGAAATGGGAAGAACAGCAGGCTACAGCAAGAGAAATTACAATTACAGAATGGATCCATACATTGAAGGAAATGTTGTCCGGAAACCTGAACGGTCAAATGCCGTTCCACAGAGGAAACGGACAGAAGAAGTAACGCCTTCTGTCAGCAGAAATGCACGCAGGAACAGGGAAAAAGCGCTCCGGATTAATCTGGGATATGTAGTTTTTCTCATGGCGGCAGCAGTCGTAACTGTATTTGCATGCGTAAGGTTTTTGCAGCTTCAGGCTGAGAGCACGGCATATCGAAAGACTGTCGCTTCTCTGGAGAGCCAGTTATCCGCGCTGAAAATGGAAAATGACGCGGCGTATGATGATGCGGTATCCTCCGTGGATCTTGGAAGAGTAAAAGAGATCGCGATTAATGATCTTGGTATGATATATGCAAATGAAGGCCGGATTATTACCTATGACAGCCAGAGCAGTGATTATGTGAGACAATATGAGGATGTACCCACAGAGTAGCAGGTGAGAAGAGTGGCAAAAAGAAAAAAAAGAAGAGAGCGGAAATTTACAAGAAAAATGCAGATAAAGCTGATGGTTTTGTTTGCATTTATTTTATTCGTACTGGTAGGACTGAATCTCCGGATTGCCTATATTACGGCAAAGAGCGGCGATAAATATGCGAAGCAGGTGCTGTCGCAGCAGAGATATGACAGCAGGACGATTCCGTACCGCAGAGGAGAAATCCTGGATACCAATGGAAATGTACTGGCAAAGAGCGAAAAAGTTTATAATGTGGTTCTGGACTGCTATGCGGTCAACGGGAATGCGGACTATGTAGAGCCGACGGTCAGCGCGCTGGTCAATATTCTTGGACTGGAAGAAGCAGATATACGAAAGAGGCTGACAGAGGAGGAGACGAGCCAGAGCCAGTATCAGGTTTTAAAAAAGGAAATCACATCGGAAGAGAAGAGGAAATTTGAAGAATATGCTTCTCCATCCGATAAATCGCAGTTATCGAAAGCGGCGTTGGAGGAGAGAAGAAAGATTCAGGGCGTATGGTTTGAGGAATATTATATCCGTAAATATCCGTTTCATACAATGGCGAGCAATGTATTGGGATTTTCGAATATGGAGAATAAAGGCGCATGCGGACTGGAGGCATACTATTCCGATGTACTGAATGGTGTAAACGGGAGAGAGTATGGGTATCTGAACGAGGATTCCGAGCTTCAGCGAACCGTGATCGAGCCCGAGCATGGTAAGACTCTCGTAAGCACTTTGGATGTCAATATCCAGGAAATCGTGGAAAAATATATTCGGGAATTTGATGAAGAATATGCTTCGGAGCCCAGTGATGAACGGAAGGGGAAAGGAAGCAAAAACACGGCGGTTATCGTAGGAAATCCGAACACGGGAGAGATTTATGCGATGGCTACCAATCACTCTTTTGACCTGAATAATCCGCAGGATACGACCGGGTGGTATACCGAAGAAGAGATGGAGGCAAAGACGGAAGAGGAACGGTCGGAGGCTTTGAATGAAATTTGGAGGAATTTCTGCGTGACGGAGTCCTTTGAGCCGGGTTCCACTTTTAAACCGGTCACTGTGTCCTCGGCGCTGGAAACGGGAGCTCTGCGAGGGGATGAGACGTTTGAATGTGATGGAGGAGAGTTTGTCACGGATACGCAGATTAACTGTGATAATATTTATGGACATGGGACGGAGACGATCATCGACGCCATTAAAAATTCCTGCAATGACGCACTGATGCAGATTGGGTTCAAATTGAAAATTGATGATTTCTGCAAATACCAGCGCCTTTTTAATTTTGGAAAGGTTACCGGTATCGACCTGCCGAACGAAAGCTCCGGGATACTTTATGACAGAGACGCAATGCACGAGGTAGAGCTGGCTACGAACAGTTTTGGACAGGGATTTACCTGTACCATGATACAGATATATGCAGCATTTTCTACTGTTATTAATGGCGGTTACTATTATCAGCCGCATATGGTTCGTCAGATTCTGGATTCGGACGGAG
>CAJKKX010000279.1 GCA_905200565.1 uncultured Lachnospiraceae bacterium | reverse complement strand
CTGGAGTCAGAACAATCTCTGCACCGTAGGCTTTTAAAATATTTCTTCTTTCTACACCCATAGTTTCCGGCATAGTAAAGATAGCTTTGTAACCTTTTGCCGCTGCGATTGCTGCTAATTTTTTCATAGTGTACCTCCTGTTTACATTCCAATTAAATCAAACTGCTCAAAGGAAACGAGAACCTGATAATCTTTCTTCGGGTTCGGATATTTGATCTGCACCGATTTCAGACGCTGGCTGTAATACCATCCGCAGGCCGCCTCCTCAAATTTCCGTCTATGCAGGAAATGCGGAAGCAGTTCGCCGTCCACGGTTACCCAGTATGGGGCTTTCTCGCGGTGAATCATGTCGATTTCCATAGTCTCAACGGCTGTTTCATAGCTGCCTTCCTGTTTGAAATCAAGATAAGTGCGCTCGCCGGTCGTCATGGTAATGACAGTTTTCAGATATTTTCCTGTCTCATAGTCCATAGAAACGCCATCGTCCTCATATAACTGGAAGGAATTGTCTTTGTCTGCCGCGCACAGAAGCCGGATGCCGGTCGCCTGCTGTGTGGCGAGATTGTTCATCTGATTGGTTGCAATCGGAATCAGCGCGCCGCTTCTTACATACAGCGGGATGCTGCTGATAGTTACCGGAATTTCAATGGTCTGTCCGCCTGCGTAAGCTTCTCTTGTATAGAAATCGTAGAAGGTGTCACCCTCAGGCAGATAGATGCTGCGCGTCTTTGCACCCTTTTCCACGACATTTGCCACCAGCAGGGAGTCACCGAACATAAAGTCGACGCCCTCATCGTAGCATTTCGGGTCATTCTGGAAAGCGCTGCACATTGCCTCCATAATCGGAAGACCGGTCTCGTGCGCGCGCTCTGTCAGAGAGTACAGATACGGACTCAACTGATAGCGAAATTCGATGGCGCGGCGGATATCGTCTTTTAAGTCGCTGTACATCCATGGCTCCGTTACCGTATTGTCGGTGTTGGTGGAGTGAATGGAGAAACGCGGCTGGAAGATTCCGTTCTGAATCCAGCGGATAAACAGCTCACCCTCCGGCGCCGGACCAAAGAAGCCTCCGATGTCGCAGCCCTGGCTTGCCACGCCGCTTAAGCCCATGCCGAGGATGGTGGCAATATTGTATTTCAGCGCGTCCCAGCAGGTCAGATTGTCGCCTGCCCAGGTCTGTGCGTAACGCTGTATACCGCAGTGACCGGAACGGCATACAATATACGGACGGGTATTTTCGAAGGTTTCATGGATGGCTTCGTCCGTGATATGGCACATAATGTTTGACATGACGGATTTCAGCTGCCCAATGGTGCCGCCTTTGCCTTCGAAATCGCAGCGGCAGTCTTTATCGACCATGCTGTCGTACTCGCAGTTGTCATTCCATACGGAGCAGGTGCCGTAATCCAGGACGTTTTCCTTCAGCAGCTTTTTCCAGTGCTCGCGGGTGGAGGCTTTGGTGTAGTCCACAAATACGCCCTTTCCGCCCCACCAGGTTCCCACGCCCGGTTCGTCGCTGTCGCTGGCTTTTACAAACATATCTTTTTCTTTCATTTCCTCCAGCATCGGGTGAAGCAGCAGGATACCCGGTTTTACGTTCGGGGTGACGGTGATGCCGCGCTCCTTCATTTTTTTGAAGAAATCCTTCGGGTCTTTGAAGCGCTTTTTGTTCCAGGTAAATACGCAGCGCTTTACGCCGACATTGGTCTCCACAGTGCAGTAGCCGGAGGAAAGCTGGAATCCGTCTACCGGAATCTGTTCCTCTTTTGTGGTGTCGATAAATTCTACGATCGCGTCGTCGCAGTCAGCCTCCAGCTCCGGATAATACATGGAGGAGCCAAGGTATCCGAGCGCATAGCGCGGGAGCAGGGTGGATTTTCCGGTCAGATCCGTGTAGCGTTCCACAACCTCGCGCACGGTCGGACCGGTGATCAGAAACAGATCGATGTCGCCGCCATCCGCACGGTAGCGGCTGTGCATTTTCCAGTAGTTGCTTTTCTCTTTCCCCATGTCGAAGTCGCATTCCCAGGTGTTGTGATAGAAGTATCCAACAGCCTTCTTCGTGCGTCTGTTTAATTTGATGTAGAACGGAATGTGCTTGTACAGCGAATCCGTCTCCTTCGGGTTGTAGCCCATGGCATCCTTCGGGCTCATGTTCATGAACTTCTGAGCCTTGTTAAACTCGCCGCTCTTTTCGCCGAACCCATAGAAGCAGTCATCGGGCGAAATCTCGCTGGTGTGGATGCGGCGGCGGTTGCTGTCCTCCTGGTAAGCAAGGTCTGCGATGTCAGCATGCAGGCAGGTCCCCTCTGCGTCGTACACGCAGATGCGGAAGGGATCTTTCTCCACTACTACTTTTAAAAGTTTTCCCTGGATGACTGCGGTATCCCCGCCGTCTGTGAGAGCAGCGTCTGCCGTCTCAATGCGTCTGCGGTAATTTTTGAGAAAACCGTCCATGCGGTCCTCCCATGCGGTCAGCACAAGACTGTAGGATTCCTCCGCAAAGTCTCCGTCGAATCCCGCGCGGATACGCACGATGGAATCCGTCAGAAACCACAGCCTCAGCTCTGCGCCGTCTGTAAGAATGGAAAAATAATTTTCCTGCTGAGTTACAGACGATGCTCTGGTACAGATTTTCATTACTCATTTCCTCCTTCTTTTTGTTTGTTGGGAAGCAATATTTTGCTTCACTGTTTCAATTTGTGACACAGATGGGATTACGGTTCTGTGTTTCAATTGAGTTTGTATATATATCATATAAATATGAAGAGAACAAAACCAGACAGAAATTGCAGTGATTGTACCGAAAGTAAACATATCTTGCTCTTTATGATGAAAAATGATAAAATAGTCAAAAATGGTTTATGTGGAATGTATTTTAGGCAGAGCTGTATGGAGGAAGCGAAATGATCGACCAGGCGGGAATTCGGATGGCGCAGGGCGAAAGCCTTGCCGGGGAACGGATCGCAGGCGTGAACGATAATATGATGAAATCGCATTATCATAATTATTATGAGATTTATTACCTGGAGGATGGAGAGCGGTATCATATGCTGCAGGATGACATGTACACGATGAAGCCGGGCGAGCTGATTTTGTTTTCGCCCTATGTGCTGCATCGTTCCTACGGGGATGAGGGGATGCCTTTTAAGCGCATTGTGTTGTATTTTGAGAGCGGCGAGGTGGCGTCTTCAGAGCTTTTAGAGGCATTGGATCAAAACAATGGGATGTACAGACCGGATGCGGTAACACGCCAGAAGCTGCATCACATGCTGGAGGAGCTGATCCGGGAATACGAGAATCCGTCAGATTTTTATAAAAGCTACCGGCGCACGCTGCTGAATATGTTTCTGTTTACCATGCTGATGCACACGCGCAGGCGGGAGCCGGAGCAGCTGAAAGAGACGGGGCGCACGACGCAGATTGTCAGCTATATCCACAAGCATTACCAGGAGAACCTTTCGATTGAATCTATTGCAAAAATGCTTCATTTTACACCGAACTATATTGGGACGGTTTTTAAGTCAGAAAAAAAGGAAGGGATTAACCATTATCTTTTAAATGTCCGTCTGGAATGTGCCAAAAATATGCTGTTGTCTACAGAACTTTCCATTAATGAGATTGCTATGGCATGCGGCTATGAAAATGTTACATATTTTCATACCATTTTTAAAAAGGCGTTTGGACTGACGCCCAATGAATTTCGGCTTCAGGGGCAGGGG
>CAJKKX010000278.1 GCA_905200565.1 uncultured Lachnospiraceae bacterium | reverse complement strand
TTCGCAGGCAGCCTCTTTGATTTCCTTTTCATCGTCCGCGATTCCTCTTAACTCCGCTTTTGTCTCTTCGTCAAAATACGGGTTCGCAAGCCACTCTTCATATACTTTTTTGTAATCCATTTCAAACACCCTCCTCATGAGTTTCTTGTCGACTACAGTTTATCCGGCGGAAAAATACCTTCTTTTTCCGTCCGCTGTGGTATAGTATACCATTTTATACATCATAAATCCAGTATTTTCAGGAATGCTTCTCTTTTTTGCTGCTGGGACACCAGCATTTGCAGTTTTTCTACATTTTTTCCGGGAATCCATGCCTTATTATGATTGTAATAGTGGTTGGCCAGCTTCCAGAATTTCTCCGGATAGGCCATGCGTATCCGCAGGTACTCCCTCGCCGCCCGGTCCAGGGAAAGCTCCCTGTCGTATTCCTCTACCATCGCCATTCCAAGCTTCAGATCCCATTCCTGCTTCTCCAGGATTTTTCTTAAAAACTGATACAGATCACCCGTCTGGACGTCATAACGGCATTTCGTGAAGTTTGTCGTTGCCATCCCCTTTCTGGTATTTAAGATCTGATGCTGATTATAATCCCCGTGGCAGATCAGCCCCTGCTCCCTTGCCGTCTCATACATTTCCCCATAAGCGGATTGCGACAGATTTCGTTCCGCCTCCTGCGCCTGCTCAAAAAACAGAGAAAAATGATTCAGAAAACAGCTTTCAAACTCGTTTTTCCGTCTCCGTCCCCGGATGAAATTCCAGGCTTTCTTCATTTCCCGGTTTCTGCCGGCATACTCCTCATCAAGCCTTTCGCCCGTATAAATCTCCGCTCCTTCCTGGTTCGGCATCCGAAGCAGCTTATGAAGTTTCGCCAGATGCCGCACAGCCTGGAAAATATCACTGGTATTCTTTGTATCACATTCCCTCCCGTCAAACCAGTCCTTGACAATATATACGGTTTCGTCCCGGTCCTTTGTCACCAGCTCTCCCTCAGCGTTTTCTACTGTCCGGTCCACCATCATATATCCCTGTTCCCGCAGATGATCCAGCACCCGGTTCTGAAAACGCAGGCGGTTTACGGAACCATAAAATTCTGTAATCAGCTTCAATCCCCTGTCGGTTTCGCAGATAAAGGAGCCTCGTCCCCGTCTGGTACCTGATATCTTTAAGTCGTACTGTTCCAATACCTTCAATCCCCGTTCGTTCACTCCAATCCTCCCACTCGACTGTTCCCTCTATCCTATGTCCAGTAGAAAGTATTTAGAACCGGGGCCTGTTTCACCCTCTGCGCCCTTTATTCCTGCAATCCTTTGTCCATGCGCAGCTTTCTGCTGTATTCCAGCAAATAGTCTCTGGTATTTCTCTCCGGCTCCTCCAGCACCTGGTTCAGAAGTTCTTCCAGCACAAGCCCTATCTCCCTGCCCGGCTTCATGCCGTCGGCGACCAGCTCCCTGCCGCCGATCGCCAGCCCCTTTATGGAAAGGCATTGTTCCTTTTTTAATATCTCCTGATAAATGGATTCCACCACGCCGAGAGCGTGCAGTTTTTCTTCCCTCTGATAATCACTCTGCGCCAGTATATCGGCACGCTGCACCTCCAGAAGCATTGGAAAAATATCCTCTCCCACTTTATAAATCATCCTGCGGACACTCTTTTCCGTGAGCGCCGGCCGCAGATCATGAAAACGAACCAGCTTCTTTACTCTGTTTATCGTGTCATTGTCAAAACGCCACCTGTGTAAAATTTCACCTGCAATCCTTACGCTCTCATCCGGATGTCCCACAAAATGATCTTTCCCATCCGCATCTGTCGTGCGCACCGCCGGTTTTCCGATATCATGAAGCAGCATTGCAAGGCGCAGCGCCTTATGCGCGCGCACCTTTGTCAAGGCACAAAGCGTATGCTCCCCCACCGTTCCAAAATGGTGGGGGGTATTCTGCCTGGTTTTCATCATCACGTCAAACTCCGGCAGGATGACAGCCGTGATGCCTGTCTCATACGCCGCCCGCAGTTCTTCTGGGTGGGGGGATGAGAGAAGCTTTGTCATTTCTGCCTGTATACGCTCGGCGCTGATCTTCGAGAGATTTCCCGCCAGCTTCCCGACTGCTTTTTTCGTCTCTTTTTCAATCGAAAAGCCGAGCTGGGCGGAAAAGCGCACGGCGCGCAGCATCCGAAGGGCGTCCTCCGTGAACCGCTCCTCTGCATCTCCCACACAGCGGATAACGCCTCTTTTTAAATCTTCCATGCCGTCAAAAGCATCCACCAGTCCTTCTTTTTCGCTGTACGCCATGGCATTGATGGTAAAGTCACGTCTCCGCAGATCTTCCACCAGATTTGTCGTAAAAACGACCTCTTTCGGATGCCTGCCATCCTCATATTCCCCATCGATCCGATAAGTCGTGACCTCATATCCTTCCCCGTCCATCAGCACCGTGACGGTTCCGTGCTGTAGCCCGGTATCCACGGTTCTCTTAAACAGCGCCTTCGTCTCCAGCGGCTTTGCGGAGGTGGTAATATCCCAGTCGTTCGGTTTCCGCCCCAGTACGGAATCCCTGACACAGCCTCCTACCGCATAAGCTTCATGGCCTGCGCCCTCCAGTATTTCTATGATTTTCTCTACATGTTCCGGCAATGTGATCTGCATGATGTACTCCTTTCTGTCCACAGGTTTCCTCCGAGTCCTTCATCCGCTTAAAAACTGAAAAATACCAGAACCAGGATTCCTAAAGCGATCCGATACCACCCGAACACCTTAAAATCATGCTTTCGGATATATCCCATTAAAAATTTGATCACAAGGACAGAAGTCAAAAACGCCACCGTCATGCCAACCAGAAGAATCATCAGCTCCGGTGCGGAGAAATCCATCCCGAATTTTACGATTTTTAAAAGACTTGCCCCAAACATCACCGGCACAGCAAGAAAAAACGTATATTCCGCCGCCACGGTTCTGGAAAGTCCCAGCATAATTCCCCCAAGAATCGTAGCGCCTGACCGGGAGGTCCCCGGAAATACCGCCGCAATCAACTGAAACATCCCAATCCAGAACGCCGTTTTCCAGGTGATTTCCGCAATCGAAGAAACCTGCGGGGTTTTTTCTTTATTCCTGTTCTCGATCCACAGAAAACCAACGCCAAAAAGAATCAGCATCAGCGCCACCGTCTGATAATTATAAAACCATTCGTCAAGCTGCCGCTCGAACAGGACGCCGACCACCGCAGCCGGCACACAGGAAACGATGATCTTAAACCACATCTGAAAGGTATCTTTTTTCACATGCGGCTTCTCCTTAAATGAAAATGGAAAAAGCTGATTCCAGAACAACAATACCACCGCCAGAATCGCCCCAAGCTGGATCACTACCAGAAACATGGAAAGAAATTCTTCCGATACCCGCAGCTTCACCAGCTCATCCAATATAATCATATGTCCCGTGCTGCTGATCGGCAGCCACTCCGTCACTCCCTCCACGATTCCAAAAAGAACCGCCTTTAAAAACTCGATACTCTCCATTTCTTACCCCTTACTTTCTATTTTTATACCCTATGATATAATGAATCGCTTTCATGCGCAAGTGCCCTTTCCTTTTCCAATAAAAATCCTCCGCGTACGCTTTCTGAAACTCTGTACTTTTCATCCTCTTTTGCATCTCACTAATCAATCAGAGCTAAGTCACGGTTTAGCGGGGAGATGTCCACTTACCCCGGAAGTTTATGGAGACGGAAATTCGTATGCTT
>CAJKKX010000277.1 GCA_905200565.1 uncultured Lachnospiraceae bacterium | reverse complement strand
GGCTCGGCAAAAATGCCGTCAATAAATTCTGTAAAGCAAACGGCTTCAAAAAAACCCAGCAGTACACCCGCTGCGGAAACGGCGGCTCTGCGGAAGCCGCCGGGCTGAACAAAGCAAATCTGACCAGCGCGGCAGACTGCGGGAAGCTTCTGGAAAAAATATACCGTGGAAAACTGGTATCAAAGACGGCGTCAAAAAAGATGCTCGGCTATCTCAAAGCCCAGACCTTTCGCTCCAAAATCCCCCAGGGCGTTCCCTACGGCATTCAAACGGCAAATAAAACCGGTGAGAGCGGTTCCATTGAAAACGATACCGCCATCGTCTATGGAAAGAAAACCAATTACATCATCTGTGTGTTCAGCAACACCAGCAATCCTGCGCTTGCCCGAAGCTGTATCCAGCAGATTTCACGAATGGTCTACCATTCCTTAAACTGAGCAGGGCGCCATTTCTGGCGCCCCGTTTTTTGTCCTGTTTTCTGTCTTTACTTTACGGTTATCTTTTTCAGACGGCTGTATTTCCCGTATATCTTCGTTCCGTCCGCTGCTTTTTTATAAGCGCGCACCCGTACATAATAGCGCTTGCCGCTCCTTAGCTTTTTCACTTTGATCTTATTTTTTCTGGCGGTTTCCTTGTTCACAGCCTTTTTAAATTTCCGGTTTCCCGCACATTGAATCTGATACCCTTCAGCGCCGGATACTTTCTTCCAGGTCACGGTGATGGCTCCCTTTCCGGATTTCGCCACCTTTTTCAGCGTTACTCTTCCTACTGAAACGGAGGGCTGCTCTTTAGCGGCTGCGTCTTTCTTCGCCTGCTCAAGCTCGGCTCTCATCTTTTCCAGATCTGCCTGCGCCCGCTCCAGTTCCTCTCTCGCTTTTCGTACCTCTTCTTCTGCCGCCTTCCTGATCTCATCCGCCGCCTTTTTGAGCTCATCCGCCGCTTTCTGAAGCTCCTCCAGTTTTTCTTTCGCCTTTTCAGCCTCTTCCTTTGCCTTCTTTTCCGCCTCCAGAGCTTCTTTCAGTTTCGAGTCTTCCACAACCCGGATGGTAAGGCTTCCTTACTCCACTTCCATCCGCCGCCACGGCTGTGATGACTGCTTCTCCCGTCGCTCCGGCTGTAAGATGGCCTGTTTCATCGACCTGAACAATGGTTTCATCTGAGGACGTCCAGATCACATCCTGGTTCGCGGCGTCCGCCGGAAGTATGACCGCTTCCGCCTGCGCCTCTCCCTCTGTAGGGAGTATCGTCATATCCGCCCGGACAACAATATGCTGTACCAGCGTTGTGTCCGCAGTCGTTGCGTCCGTAAGCTTCGCATCTGCCCATAAAGCATGATCGTTCGAATCCTCGCCGTTTGTCTCGGTGATCAAAGTCAGAACTTTCACACCTTCCACATCCAGCTCCACTGGTACGGACTCCCCGGAACGTACGTCATTCTGCCGGAAAATTTCTTCGCCGTCAGCCTTCACCACATAATTGACATTTGCCCGGTTTCCACTTTCCTGACATGCCGAAATTCCTGCCTGCGCCAAGAATCTGGTCGCTCCCATCCCATCAATACGAACGCTGATTTCCGATGGGGCATGCGTGCCGATGCCCTTTTCGTATTCCTTTTCATTTCCGCCCTCATAGACTTTCATTGCGGCTCCGCATCCACACCTGTCCCGTGTGTTTTCAAAATATCCGCCTTTATCCGTCTCCCAGTCCATATCCGATACATAGATCTGGTCTGTCATCTCTAGGTTCACCGTATAAGTTTTTTCCACGCCAAATGGAGAACGTGCCGTAATCGTCGCCACACCCGGAATGGTCTGCGCCTGCGTCACCGTCACTTCCACGCCATCTGACACCCTGATCGGTTCTACCTGTGGAATCTTCCCCTTCTGGACAGCGCCTTTGAGCACTTCATACCGGTATGTTGTCTGCTCCTCCGAAAAGCCGGCGATTTCCCGGCCGTTTACCCGGATGCCTGCCAGCGGCATGGTCGATTCCATATCCACCTTGCTTCTGTTCATCAGCTCCTGATCTTCTGTGGCTTCCGAAATCGGAAGGATACTAAAGGTCTGGCTGTAAGTGACTCCCGCCTGTATCAGATACTGGTTCAGAGGAGCCGGTCCGCAGCTCGCATTTCCAAGTCCTCTCTGCACAAGCGCAGCCGTAAGAATCGTGTTCTGCTGTTTCGGAACCTGATACGGATGCCGGTAGGACGCCAGATCTTCCGCCCTATAGTGCAGAGCGCTGCACTCCATCGCCTCTTTTGAGGAAACCATGATCCCCATTCCCTCATCATCTGTCAGAGCCGTCCACCGCACCCCTGTCCGGTTTCCGTTTTCCTGGGGCTTTACATATTTCTTCTCAAACTGGTCGGTCACGGTACTTTTATAGATTCCAAGCTTCGTACCTGAATTCCGGTCGGAATAATTCTCCTGCGGCCCGTTGCCATAGTAAGTAAGATTCTCATACCCTTCCGCTACCGTCATCTTCATTCCTATTTTTGCAATATTTCCTACTGCGCTGTTTGACGCCGGTGTAAAAGTATTGGTTACCACAATCCTGCCGTCCCCATAAATGGCATAATCAATGATATTGGGAGAATCCAGTCCCTGAATCGTGCCCGGCACATGGATAGAAACAAATGTTTGCTGTCTGTCTACTTCAATGCCTTCCTCATCGATCGTAAAATTCTGCGCCGCATTTCGCATTCCCCCGGTGAATCCCGGATCATTGCTGACCGGAGCCCGGTAATAATCTGGTACAGGTCCCTCTTCCAGCAACGCTTTCCCGCCCAGACGGTAGCTGCTGATATAGCCGGATGTTCTGTCCAGTACGATTTCGAAAGAGGTTCCTCCTTCACGCGCAGTCGTTCCTGTTACCGTTATGGTTTCCTGTGTTTCATTCACCTCCAGATCGCCGATGTCCGCCATATCCGGAGCCGGACGGGGCTTTTCGTTTTCATAGGAAAGTTCAAACTCCTCAAAGGCAATCTCATCCCCGGCTTTCCCGCCATAACTATCCGCCCACGGCTGATCCTCTTTCAGAGTAACAGACAGCACAAGGACATAATCCGATCCATCCACAGCCTCTACGACCGGGAAGTTCTTCAGTGCAACGACCTTTTCCTGTAAAGGCGCCAGATCTTTCTGCTCTTCTGTCAGCGTCCCGCTTCCGAGCACTACATTGTCTTTCTTCAAGCTCCAGGAAACATCATAACGATTCAGATTCGTATTCAAAAACTCATTGACGATCCGTACTTCGCCATTTGCGGCAGAACCATCATCATAAAAAGAAATTTCCTGATGAACCTTCTTTACCTCGTAAAGCTCCGGCGACGGCGTCCGGTCGGCAAATACAAGTCCATTTGCACAGAAATCATTGTCCGTCACAGTCTCATCCCAGTCTCCGCCATAACCGAAATAAGTATGATCCTCAAATCCAAGTTCTTCCGTTTCCAGCATGTCTTCTGTAAAGTCAAGCGTATATACAAGTTTATCCTGAACTGCTTCCAGACTGTCCGCAGTCACGGCAATCTCTTCTGCTGTCAGGGCTCCTTTCAGCACCGCCACACGGTCAATGCTGCCGTTAAACACCCTTTCTGTATAACTGGCGTTTGTTCCTACTGCAATATCCGCGGTATTGGACGCGCTGTCATATGCCTGCGATGCAGAATCTCTCTGCCCCTGCGCAATCTGCTTTCCGTCAAAATAAAGGATATAGGTTCTGTCTGAGACCGTAGCGGTCAG
>CAJKKX010000276.1 GCA_905200565.1 uncultured Lachnospiraceae bacterium | reverse complement strand
TTCTTAGGAGTTAGTTTTCGAATTCCCTGCCCCCGTTTGCGTGAGATACGTTTCCTCCCGACCTGCGTACGGAATGAACGCAATCTCCCACACAAACCGTGATTTGACCTCCAAACAATCAGCTACTTTAGCATATCCAAAAAGTACTGATGTACCCTCAAATCCTCCGTAAGTTCCGGATGAAACGCACAGACAAGCTGATTTCCCTGTCTGGCGGCTACGATTTTTCCTCCCGTTTCCGCCAGAACTTCCGTCGAACCGGATACTTCCGATATATACGGCGCCCGGATAAAAGTCATGGGAATCTTGCCCACTCCTTTAAATTCAGCTTCTGTATAAAAACTTCCAAGCTGTCTGCCATACGCATTCCGCTTTGCTCTGATGTCCATAGTTCCCAGACAGGGAACGCCGGCGTCCACTTCCTTCGCCAGAAGAATCAATCCGGCGCAGGTTCCAAAAACAGGCAGTCCATCCAGAATTTTCCTCTGAAGCGGTTCATACAATTCCAGCTCGTGAAGCAGCTTTCCCATCACCGTACTCTCCCCTCCCGGAAGAATCAGGGCGTCAAACTTCTTCTCCATATCTTTCTTCTGCCGGATTTCCAAGTGTTCCACGCCAAGCCGTTCAAGTGTCTGCGCATGTTCTGCAAAAGCTCCCTGTAAGGCCAGGATTGCCACCGTCATCTTATTTCCCCCGTTCTGCCATGAGAAGTTCAATTTCCTGCTCGTTGATGCCGACCATCGCTTCGCCAAGATCTGTGGACAATTCGGCGAGCAGCTTTGCATCCGTATAATTGGTAACCGCCTTTACGATTGCCGCCGCGCGCTTTTTCGGATTGCCGGACTTAAAGATACCAGAGCCTACAAACACTCCTTCTGCGCCGAGCTGCATCATCAGAGCCGCATCCGCCGGAGTCGCCACACCGCCTGCTGCAAAGTTCACGACCGGAAGTTTGCCATTTTTATGAACATATTCCAGCAGATTTATCGGGACCTGAAGCTTCTTTGCCGCCTCGAAAAGCTCATCTTCACGAAGATTCTGTACTCTGCGGATTTCCGCATTCATGCTGCGCATATGGCGTACTGCCTGTACCACATCCCCGGTTCCCGGCTCCCCTTTTGTGCGAATCATAGACGCACCCTCGGCGATTCTGCGTAAGGCTTCTCCCAGGTCGCGGGCGCCGCATACGAAAGGTACTTGAAAGTCTGACTTTTTAATATGATATACATCATCCGCCGGGGAAAGGACTTCACTCTCATCAATATAGTCGATCTCAATCGCCTCCAGAACCTGTGCCTCCACAAAATGTCCGATCCGGCATTTCGCCATAACCGGGATGGACACCGCCTCCTGAATCCCCCGAATCATTTTCGGATCGCTCATACGGGAAACGCCGCCTGCCGCCCGGATGTCCGCCGGAATCCGTTCCAATGCCATGACTGCACAGGCTCCGGCTTCCTCAGCTATTTTCGCCTGCTCCGGCGTGGTTACGTCCATAATAACGCCGCCTTTTAACATCTGCGCTAACTGCTTATTCAGCTCATATCTATTCTCTTTCATAATATCCTACCTTTCTTGTGTGTTTTTCTTTATACGCTCTAGTATACACAAGAATGGCTTCTTGAAAATATCCAGTTTTTAATTTATTAACCAGTCCAGTTCTCCTGTTATAGTTCGACAATCCGGGAAGCCACATTGTTTCTAAAAGCAGCGTCGTGTTCCACAAAAAGCAGGGTCGGCTGATACGTGCGCAACAGTTCTTCTATCTGTATCCGGGAAATGACGTCAATAAAATTCAAAGGCTCATCCCAAATATACAAATGGGCTTTTTCACACAGGCTCCCCGCCAGCAAAACTTTCTTTTTCTGTCCCTCGCTGAAATCTTCCATTTTCTTTTCCAGTTGGGAACGTTCAAAATCCATTTTCCGCAGCAGGGACTTAAAAATGCTCTCATCAATTTCGAGCGCTTCCGCATATGCAGACAATGTCCCCCTCAAATGGGATGTTTTTTGTGGAAGATAAGAAATTCTCAGCCCTGGCGCACGATACACTTCCCCTTCGTATGGTATTTCCTCCCCGCATATGAGTTTCAGGATACTCGATTTCCCACAGCCATTTTTTCCACATAAGGCAACTCTCTCTCCCTGATTGACAGAAAACGAAACATCTTTCAAAACTGTCTCTCCGGCATAGCGCACAGAGACGCCTTTAAACTCCACCAGCCTGTCCTTATGATGTATCAGTGGAACGATTGCCAGAGATTCTTCTATTTCTATGTTATGAAGCAGGCGGGACTTTTCTTCTATCGCTGCCTGCTGCCTTGATGCAATCGTTTTTGATCGTTTCATCATTTTTGCCGCCTTATGCCCCACGTATCCTTTGTCAATTTTTGAACCGGAGTTTTTTCCTCCGTATTTGCTGCGCTCCACTTGATCAGACCAGCGTGCATTTCTTTGGGATGCTTCTGAAAGACGGCTGATGTCTTTTTTCAGTCTTTCGTTCCGTGCAATCTCAAAGTTATCCTGCGACCGTTTATTTTCCTGCCATGTAGAAAAATTTCCTTTCTGAATTTCAATATTCGTTTTGTTGATGGAAAGGATATGGTCAACACAGGTATCCAGTAATGCCCGGTCATGAGAAACCAGAAGAAATCCTTTTTTCCTTTTTAAATACCGTCCCATGACCTCGCGGGCTTTTTCATCCAGATGATTCGTCGGCTCATCAATCAGCAGATAACTGTTCTGCCTCAAAAACAGAACCGCTAAAAGGGCCTTCGTCTGTTCTCCATCCGAAAGTGTGGAAAAGGGACGGTCTAACACCTCTTCCTTCACTTCGAGCAGAGAAAGCTCCCTCTCGATCTCCCATTCCATCGCATCCGGCGCTATTTTCTGCATCATTTCCATAACCGTGCCGCACCCACAGGGAACTTTATAAGGAAAATATTCAAATTCTATGTCCGCATGTATTGTCCCTGTATATTCATACTGTCCCTGCAAAATGCGAAGAAACGTCGTTTTTCCTCTGCCATTCCTTCCGATAAAACCAAGCTTCCAGTTCGTGTCAAGCTGAAAGCTCACATTTTCAAATACCATATCCGGACTGCCCTCATAAGAAAAGGACAAATTCGTTACTTTTATCAAAGACATTTTCTACCTCCATATAAAAAAAGAGCCGCAGGAAAGCCAACTCCTGCAACTCCAAAATGCAAACAACCGTATACTCCTTATTTTTTAAGAGTACTGCACATTTTGAATATGAAGATTTCTTCCTTTCCTGCATGTTTACACAGGTATCTCATTCCCCGATACCTCAATCCATGTTTATTATTTGCAGGAAACGTTAAACATCCTCACACCTCATTCCATATTTTTTCTTATCATATCATTGCCTATAGGATAATGCAAGCAAAACTTTTCCAGGAATTTCTCATCAAATTGTCAGGTGGAGGACATTATGGAATACCGGGCGGAGGAATCCACGACTGAGAATTGAATTTTCCTCCCGTTGATGCTATACTTATGTACCAGATGAAACATGCAAAGGAGATAATATGAAAACATCCGATTTTTATTTTGATTTACCTCAGGAATTGATTGCACAGGACCCGCTGGAGGATCGTTCGTCCTCCCGTCTCCTCGTTATGAATAAAGAAACCGGCGCTATCGAGCACCATATTTTCAGGGAAATCATCAACTATTTAAATCCAGGAGACTGTCTGGTGATTAACGATACCAAAGTCATCCC
>CAJKKX010000275.1 GCA_905200565.1 uncultured Lachnospiraceae bacterium | reverse complement strand
ATGTTTGTTGGTAAAATAATGATCATTTTCCGGATCGTAATATTTTCCCAGAGAAATACCGCAGCATTTACTGTTGCTGATTTCACAGTCCTCAATGATCCAGCCCTTCGACCAGTGCGGTCCGACCATGCCCTCCTGGTATGCGGTCGGCGGCGCCCACTGCGTAGCCGCCTGCTTTACAACGAAACCGGAAAGCGTGATGTAATTCACGCCGGTCTTGTCCGGGTAGAAGCAGTTTCTGCGCACGTTGATCTCCACATTTTCTTTCGTCGGATCCGCGCCCTGGAAATTTGCATAAATCACCGTATTGTCGCCGTCCTGCTCGGTGTACCAGGTGTAGACCGTTCCCGCCGGATCCCAGGAAGAATTGTCAACGACCGGGTTCAGCACCTCGCCCAGCGTTACTGCCTCGTACATTGCCTTGCCGTTCAAATAAACCTCTCCGGTATGTACCGGCTTGATATCTGTGTTGTACCAGTCGCCGCGCACCAGCACCGTGTACGGATTGTAGCTGCCAAAAATGCCGTTTGGAATGCGCGTCACCCATACGTCGCCCTCATAATTTGCCCAATCCTTCACTTCTTCTGCGCCGGTGATCACTGCTTTTCCGATCTCCTCGGAGCGGTACACGATCGGCGCGCCCTCTTCGCCTGCATTCACCGGATTCACGTACTCACGATATACGCCCGGCGCCACGATCACTTCGTCGCCTGCCACAGCAAGCTTTGCCGCCTGCGTGATGGTCTGAAACGGTTTTTCCATGGAACCGTCGCCATTTCTTGCCGCACTTGCGGAAACATAATATTTCATGTCTGTAAGTCCCCCTTTTCTTCCCATTATCTTCTTTGGTTTGTACTTGCATCTTAACATGCAGCCGCGTATAATGATAGTCAAAACAGCAATATTTTTAGCCAGATATTGCTATCAAAAAAGGAGGCCCCTATGAATCCGTTTTATGAACAGCAGAAGCGGAATCTGCGCACCGCAATCTTAGATACGCTCACTTTTCCGGAGCATCTTCACGCTCACACGGAATTTTTGTATGTGATGGAAGGGCAGACGCGGGTATCGGTCGGCAATACTTCCTATGACATGAAGCAGGGCGACTGCGCGCTTATCTTTCCCGGACTGGTGCACAGCTATCATGCCTCCGAGCCAAACCGCGTGTGGCTGCTGATCTTTGATACCGGCGTCACCGCCTCTTTTCAGTATCTGCTCCAGAAATTTCGTCCCACCTGTCCGTATCTGCCAGCGGACCAGGTCTCCCCGGATATCGCACTCGCCGTCAGCCGCCTGGATGATATGAACATGGAGGAAAATCCGGCGCTCGCCGCCGCATGGATCCAGATCATCCTCGGACATGTACTGCCGCACCTGGAGCTTGCCGAAAAAAAACAGCCAGAAAGTGAGGATCTCACTTACCAGCTGATTCATTATCTCGCAGAGCATTTCCAGGAGGAGCTTTCTCTCGACTCGCTTGCAAAAGCGCTGCATGTAAACAAATACTATCTCTCGCACATCTTCTCCGAAAAGCTTCACATCAGCTTTCCGCAATACCTGGCGCATCTGCGGGTGGACTATGCGTGCAATGCCATGCAGTTCTCCGAAAAATCCCTCACCGCGATCTGGGCGGAGGCAGGCTTTTCCAGCCAGCGGAGCTTCAACCGGATATTCCGGGAAATCAGAGGAATGAGTCCGCTGGCATACCGGAAAACGGTGAAATAGGATTTTTCGGTAATACAACTTACCGCGCGATGCGCATTACGCCGAAGAGCATCACACATCCGGCAGAGAACTCATGACCGGAGCGATCGATATCATGCTCGAAAGCGTCGCAAATCAAAAATAACTCTATTTTATGTCAAAACAAACCGGACCTTTTTACAGGCTCCGGTTTGTTTTTATTCATATTATATGTTGCTTTTATATTTATTATATATTTTATTTTGTAATCTTATTGACATTTAAATGTTTTTATGATACTATTTATTTACATTTCAAGATATCACTTTTTCAAATTAATCATCAGATGCATCTTGTGAACCAACAGAAAGCATATATGCCGGCCACTATAAACAATGCTGCAGCCCCACCCCTGCGGATTGCCTTATCTGCCCCATTGCGGCAGCCATCAATTTGCTGCAATCCTTCACAGAAACCTGGCCTTCATCGTAGATAAAAGGAGAATTTGCATATGAACAACAAATTAGCAATGTATTTTCCCATGCTGAGAACAAGAGAAGAGGCGTTGTCCGAAATAGCAGGCAGAAACGATCTGCAGAATCTCTTCGCATCATGGAAAAACGAACAGCAGGAGGAATTCCTGGACTTTATTACCGGCGCGCGCGGCGCAAAAATTCTGTACGATTTCATGTTCAAAGAAATTATGAATCCGGAAAGCACCCCGGAACGGCTTGAGGATCTTCTCTCCTGTCTTCTGGAACAGAAAATCAAAATCCTGCGCGTACTGCCGAATGATACCACACGCATAGCGGATGAATCATCCCTTCTGGTCACGGATATTGTGGCGGAGCTGGAAGACGGCAGTATCGCCAACATCGAAGTGCAGAAAATCGGCTATGCCTTCCCCGGCGAGCGCAGCGCCTGCTACTCGGCAGATCTGCTGCTGCGCCAGTACAAGCGCGTGCGCAGCCAGAAGCAGAAAACCTTCAGCTACCGGGATATCCGGGATGTTTTCACGATTGTCTTTTTTGAAAAAAGCCCGGCTGAATTTCACCGGTACCCCGATATTTTCCTGCATCGCTTTGCCCAGAGATCCGATACCGGATTAAAGCTCAACCTGCTGCAGCAATACTTGTTTATTCCGCTTGACATCTTCCGGAAAATCCATCAAAATAAAGATATACAAAGCAACCTGGAAGCATGGCTTGTATTTCTGAGCATGGATGATCCCGAAGAAATCAGCAGGCTCCTGGAAACCTGCCCGGAATTTAAGCCGCTGTATGAGCACATCTACGATATGTGCCGGAATATGGAGGATATTATGGGACTTTTTTCTGAAGAGCTTCGCGAGCTTGACCGCAACACCGTGCAGTATATGATCGACGAAATGCAGGAAGACATCGACCGGAAACAGGCGTTGCTTGAGCTGAAAAAAGTACAGCTTGAACAACAAAATCAGCAACTCGAGCAGAGTAAGCAGCAGATCGAAGAAAAAGACCGGCAGATTGCAGAACTTACAAAATTGCTGCAAAGCCAATAGTTTATTCTTTGAAGCACAACACCTCCGTCCATTTTCCAGACGGAGGTGTTTTCTGCGATTATTTTTATAATTATTTCTTATGATGGATTTCTCAGCATTTTCCTTCTCTCACGATAATCGGGCAGCTCCTTTTCCACGATCGCCCAGAACCGCTCAGAGTGATTCATTTCTTTTCGATGCGCAAGCTCATGTACGACAACATAATCCAGCGCTTCCGGCGGCATACGCATCAGTTTCCAGTTGAAATTTAAGTTTCCCTTGCTGCTGCAGCTTCCCCAGCGCGTTTTCTGTTCGCGGATGGTGATCCTCCCGTAGGTAACGTCCATGCGCTGTGCAAAGTATGCTACCCGCTGCGGGATATACCGTCTTGCCGCCTCCATCCCTTCCCGGCGCTCCTGATCCGTGATTACAGGACGCCGGCTGTTTTTCCACGCAAGGTCCTGCTTTTTCAAAATCCAGCTCTCATGCTTCTGCACGAACTCCTGTATCTGCTGTTTCGTCATCCGCAGCGGCGCCCGCACCA
>CAJKKX010000274.1 GCA_905200565.1 uncultured Lachnospiraceae bacterium | reverse complement strand
ATCAAAAGACGGGTATCCGGAGCTGGAGGAGAAAAAAGAGTTTATCTTTAAGGTACTTGCGCAGGAGGAAGAAAAATTCAATAAGACCATCGACCAGGGACTGAATATTCTGGCTGGAATGGAAGCGGACATGGAAAAGGAAGGGAAGAAGGTTCTGGATGGAAACAGCGCGTTTACCCTTTATGATACGTATGGATTCCCGCTGGATTTAACGAAAGAGATTCTGGAGGAAAAGGGGTATTCCATTGATGAGGACGGATTCAAAGCAGCGATGGAGGAGCAGAGAGTAAAGGCAAGAACTGCCCGTGGAACTTCCAATTATATGGGAAAGGATGCGACGGTTTACGATAAGATCGATGCTTCCATTACCACAGAATTTGTAGGATATGACCGCTTGAGCCATGCGTCAAAGATTACCGTTCTTACAACAGAAACAGAGCTTACGGAAGCGCTTTCCGACGGGGAAGAGGGAACGATTGTTGTCGAGCAGACCCCGTTTTATGCGACGATGGGAGGACAGGAAGGCGACACTGGAATCATTCGAACGACAGAGGGAGAGTTCCAGGTAAAGAATACCATCAAGCTGATGGGTGGGAAAGTTGGCCATGTAGGTCAGATGACAAAGGGAATGCTGAAAATCGGAGATGTGGTAACGCTGGAAGTAGAGGAAGCAGGCAGAAACGCTACCTGTAAGAATCACAGCGCCACCCATCTGCTCCAGAAAGCTTTAAAGACGGTACTTGGTTCCCATGTAGAGCAGAAAGGCTCGCTCGTGACGCCGAACAGACTGCGATTTGACTTTGCACATTTCGCACCGATGACCGCAGAGGAGATCAAAAAGACAGAAGAACTGGTAAACAGAGAAATCCAGGCGTCTCTTCCGGTAGTGACACAGGTTATGAACGTAGAGGATGCGAAGAAGAGCGGGGCAATGGCTCTTTTTGGTGAAAAATATGAAAATGAAGTGCGTGTCGTATCTATGGGTGATTTTTCAAAGGAGCTTTGCGGCGGTACGCATGTGGCAAACACGGGAATCATTACGGTATTTAAGATTGTTTCCGAGTCCGGTATTGCGGCAGGTGTGCGGCGTATCGAGGCGCTGACCGGAGACGGTGTGTTTGCTTACTATAAAGAGGTGGAAGAGAAGCTGGCGCAGGCAGCCGCTCTTTTAAAAACGACGCCGAATGAGCTGGCGGATAAGATCGGTCACTTGCAGGCGGAGGTAAAAGCGCTTCACAGTGAGAATGAATCCTTAAAAAGCAAGCTGGCGCAGGATGCTTTGGGCGATGTCATGGACAAGGTTCAAAAGATAGGGGACGTAAAGCTTTTGGCGGCATCCGTGGAGAATGTGGATATGAATGGCCTGCGTGACCTGGGTGACCAGTTGAAGGAGAAATTGGGTGATGGTGTTGTGGTACTGGCATCGGCAAAGGACGGCAAGGTAAGTCTGCTGGCTATGGTGACAGACGCTGCGCAGAAAGCCGGAGCACATGCCGGGAATCTGATCAAAGGCATGGCAGCGATCGTAGGAGGAGGCGGCGGCGGACGCCCGAATATGGCACAGGCCGGCGGCAGGAATCCGGAGAAGATTGAAGAGGCGTTAAAAGCGGCGGCAGAAATTTTATCAGAACAGATGAAATAGTTCTTGACGTAAGTGGAAAATATGATATAATAATTGTCAGTGCAATAAAAATACCCAGACAGTTGTATTATGCACAATCTACAACTGGAGGGAGGTTAGGTGTGAAGCTATGTCAAACGTAATCGTTAAAGAAAACGAGACTTTGGACAGCGCTTTGCGTCGTTTCAAAAGAAACTGCGCGAAGGCTGGTATTCAGCAGGAGATTCGTAAGAGAGAACATTACGAAAAACCAAGCGTAAGACGTAAAAAGAAATCCGAAGCTGCTCGTAAACGTAAGTATAACTAATATGTGCAGATGGAAGCCCCCGGTTTGTACCGGGGGTTTTTCAATGAAAAACAGAAAATGGAATAAACCGCTCCGGCATCCGGTATATATTATAGAAGGATGGAACAGGAGCGGTTTTTGTATGAAAAAAATTCTGGTAATGATGCTTGCGTTCTCGATCGTTTTCCAGGCGGTTCTTCCGGCACAGGCGGAAGAAGAGGGCGTCGAAATCGAGTCTCCGTCGGCGATTCTTATGGAGGCGTCTACGGGGACCGTGCTTTACGAGAAAGCGGCAGATGAACAGAGGAGCCCTGCGAGTGTAACGAAGGTGATGACAGCTTTGCTGATCTTTGAGGCGATCGAGAGTGGCAAGATCAAGCTGACCGATGAAGTTGCCACCAGCGCCCACGCAAAGTCTATGGGAGGTTCGCAGGTTTTTCTGGAAGAAGGGGAGAAACAGACGGTAGAGACGCTGATCAAGTGCATCATGATCGCGTCCGGAAATGATGCGGCGGTGACGATGGCGGAATACATAGGGGGTACGGAGCAGGAGTTCGTGAAGATGATGAACCAAAGGGCGAAAGAGCTTGGAATGGAGAATACGAATTTTGTAGACTGCTGTGGATTGACAGAGGATAAAAACCATTATACATCAGCCAGAGACATTGCCATCATGTCACGGGAGCTTGTGACCAGATTTCCACAGATTTACGATTATACGACGGTGTGGATGGAGAACATCACGCATGTGACGAAGCAGGGAACGAAGGAATTTGGCCTGACGAACACGAATAAGCTTTTGCGAAGTTATGATGGCTGTAAGGGATTAAAGACGGGAAGTACCAGTATTGCGAAGTATTGCCTGTCAGCAACGGCAGTTCGAAACGATATCGAACTAATCAGTGTGATTATGACGGCGCCGGATTCGAAAACAAGATTCGCAAATGCCGCGGAGCTTCTGAATTATGGCTTTGGAAAATGTGCGCTTTACAGGGATGAAAATCAGGACGCCCTGCCCGAAATCCCGGTAAACCGTGGTGTGGAGGATACCGTGTCCTGCCGCTATGAGGGAGAATTTACCTATCTGGATACTGCCGGGGCAAATCTTTCTTCTGTTACAAAGGAGATCAAACTGTCAGAAAAACTGGACGCTCCTCTGGCGAAAGGAGACGCAGCGGGAGAGGCACAGTATTTTCTGGATGGAAAACAGATTGGAAGCGTGAAAATTCTGGTGGACAGGGATGTGGCGAAAGCCGGATTTCTGGACTATCTGAAAGAGGCATGGGAAGCATATTTGTGCGCTTGAGTTTCCGGAAGGATTATGCTATACTACTGGACATGAAAAAATTTGAAACAGTCCGGTACACGATACCAATAGAAAAAGAAAATTGCCATCCGACAGGAAAGATACGGATTGTTCTGCTCAGCGATCTGCATAACTGGTCATACGGAAAAAAGAATGAAAGCCTGATACGGGAGATCGGGAATCAGAAACCGGATTTGATCGCAGTTACGGGAGATATGCTTACTTCCGAAAGAAAAAGGGAAGAGCAGGTAGCTTTGGAGCTTATGAAAGCGCTGGCGGAAAAATATCCTGTATATTACGGGAATGGAAATCATGAATACCGTATGAAGCTGGATACGGAGGCTTTTGGGGTGCGCTATGAGCGTTATGCCAGAGCGCTCCGGAAAGCCGGCGTTGTTTTGCTGGAAAATGAATATGCGGATCTGACGATAAAAGGAGTGCCGCTTAGAATTTACGGCCTTCAGATTCCGTGGCGTTATTATAAAAGATTCTGCTTTCAATCCATTTCCCCGGAGGGTATAAGAAAATGTCTGG
>CAJKKX010000273.1 GCA_905200565.1 uncultured Lachnospiraceae bacterium | reverse complement strand
CCTGCCGCTGATTTTCGATGAATTTAAATATGAGAAGATGAGCAGGCTGCTTTTGAAAAACGGGAGCTATCACAGTGTACAGTATCCGCTTTTTTATCCGCTGGCGCTGATGCCTGCCTATCTGTTTGGGGAGCACTACTATACGGCGATGAAGGTGCTCAATGCAGGGTATTCCTCTCTGGTACCGGTGTTTACCTATATGATATGCAGGCTGTATGTGGGAAAAAAGCCAAGCGGCGTCTGTGCGGCGTTTTCTGCGGTGATTCCCTTCCAATACGTAACGCCCATGTGCCTGATGAGTGAAAATCTGTGGTTCCCGATGCTTTTGCTGGCCATCTATCTGACGCTTGCAAAGCACAAAAGGGAGATCGCGGGCGATCTGGCGCTGGGAGTGATGTTGGGACTTATGTTTATGACCAGGCATATTACGCTGGTAATTCTTCCGGTGTTTGCGCTCGTCTGGATTATGAAGCAGAAAGAGCTGGGAAAGAGCATCGGAGTGATTCTGGGAAGGGGCTTTTTCATCTGCGCCGCCCTCTGCCTGGCTTATTCCCCCTGGGTATATCAGGGCTTACAAGGAGGGTACAGCCTGAAAAAAATCGTGGGCTTCAGCATTGCGTCAAAGACGAATCCCGAACAGCTTACGTTAAGCAGGCTGGTGACGTCAGGCGGCTATTATCTGCTTTATTTTTCCCTGATGACGGCGCCCATTCTGGGGCTGGTGGTTAAATCCATCCGTGCGCTGGACGTGAAGCGCGGGAAACTTTTCAGCGCTTACAATCAGCTCTGGGTCATGGTCTGTGGGCTTGCAGGAGCGGTTTTTGTGGCGGTGACGCGGCATACATGGAGAGCCTGGTACAATTATCCGGAGTTTACGAAAATTAAGGGCAGGTATGTGATTTATTTCAGCGTTCTGTTTGTGATTCTGGGCGTTGTGGTACTGTTTGATAAAAAGCCGAAGTTTCAGCATCGCTGGATAAATCTTGTGACGTCGTATCTGTTTCCGGCGGCGGCGATTGTTTTTGCATGGCTGGTGCTGGTAAAGCAGCAGTGGCATGTTCTGCCGGATGGATTTATTGATATGTATGAGAACACCGATGTGCGGAAGATTTATTTTATGGGAACGGCGTTTGTGTTTCTGATGCCCTTTGTGGGATGGATTTACCAGTACTTTTACGATTTTGCCGGAGAAAGGTATCAGAAATATCTGCTGCCCGTCTTTGCGGCGCTGCTGATCGGCGCCGAAATCTGGGGTGCGGCTCCTTATCTGACGCAGATTCATCAGAATAACGAGGCGGCGAAAGAGACGAACCAGCGCTACGCAAAAGAATTGACGGATACCTTGTCGGAACTGTATACCGGAAAAAAGCTGTATGTGCTGGCCGAGAACATTCCAAATGAGAAAATCATGCCGCTGGTGCCTGTTTTCTATCATCTGGATAAAGTGGTGCTTTCCACGGACAAAGAGGACATCAAAGCAAAGCGGTATTATGTGCTGACGGATGAGTTTGAAAAGTACAAAGATACCGGAAAAGAAATCGCTTCTTATCAGTGGGAGGGGAAAGAGTATCGTCTGATCGAGACGGGGAGCTGATAAACGTCTGGTTTCCGGTTGACTTTGTGATTTATTGATAGTAAGATGATGTTACAGTGCAGACATAGAGGTATGGCTGCGAAAGAAAAGAGATACAGGAGAAAAAAATGAAACTGATTATACAAATTCCATGTTATAACGAGGCGGAAACGCTGGAGATTGCATTAAACGATCTGCCGAAGAAAATTGACGGTATTGATGAGATCGAATATTTGATTATTAATGACGGAAGCCGGGACGACACCGTGAAGGTGGCGAAGAACTGGGGCGTTCATTATGTGGTAAATTTCAAGAAAAACAAAGGACTGGCAAAAGGTTTCATGGCGGGAATTGACGCCTGCTTAAGAAACGGAGCGGATATTATTGTAAATACGGATGCGGATAATCAGTATAATGGAGAGGATATTGAGAAGCTGGTGCGTCCGATTTTGGAGGAAAAGGCAGACATCGTAATCGGGGAGCGTCCGATTGATGACACGGCACATTTTTCACCTTTGAAAAAGAAGCTTCAGCACTTTGGAAGCTGGACGGTCCGCGTGGCGTCAAAGACGGATATTCCGGATGCGCCCAGCGGCTTCCGCGCTTACAGCAGGGATGCGGCTATGCGCCTGAATGTCACGAATGAGTATACGTATACATTGGAGACGATCATCCAGGCGGGAAGAAATAAGATCGCTATGGAATCCGTGCCCATCCGCACCAATCCGGAGCTGCGCAAATCCAGGCTGTTTTCCAGCATGTTCGGCTATGTGAAGCGTTCTATGGTGACGATTATCCGTTCCTTTATGATGTATAAGCCTCTGCGTTTCTTTACGCTGGTCGGAAGTATTTTTCTGCTGGTTGGCGTAGGCATTGGAATACGGTTCCTGGTGTATCTGTGTATGGGAGCCGGGGCAGGGCACATTCAGTCTCTGATCTTAGCCAGCACCCTTTTGATGATGGGATTTATGACGGTTATCATCGGATTGCAGGCAGACGTGATCGCCGGAAACCGAAAGCTTTTGGAAGATATTCAGTATCATGTGCGCAAGCTGGACTATGATGCTGGAAAATCAGAAAGTGAAGAGAAATCATCCGGAGGAAATTTATGAGAGATGTAGTAATCGCCATCACTGCCGCCAGCTACAGCGGAAATAAAGGCGCGGCAGCGATGCTTCAAAGTTCGATCAGACAATTACATGAAAGATATGGGGAGAGACTGAACATCCATCTGATGTCAGTCTACCCTTCCGAGGACAGAAAGCAGATTCCGTGGGATTTTATCAAAATTATTCCCTGTAAACCGGAACAACTGCTTTTTGTTGCGTTTCCGCTGGCGGTGCTTTACAAGTGCTTTTCCTGGTGCCCGCCCATCAAAAAGCTGCTGTTGAAAAATAAAATTCTAAAAGCGTATTCCCAGACAGACGCTGTGCTGGACGAGGCGGGGATTTCCTTCGTGGACAGCCGTGGTTTTGTGATGAACACGTATGCGTTCGTGTGTGCGGCCGTGCCGATGCTGGTGGGAACCCCGGTCATCAAGTACTCTCAGGCGATGGGAACTTTCCATTCCTTTCCGAACCGTTTCCTGGCGAAATGGATTCTGCCGAAAATGAAGCTCATCTGTGCCAGAGGAAAGGGGACGCTGGAAAACCTGAAATCCATCGGAATCGAGAAAAATGTAAAGCTCTGTGCGGACGGGGCGTTTACGATGGCGGATGATCGGCGCTGTGATGAGATGGTGGATGAGGTCTGCCGAAAGGATTCCTTTTATGCGGGATGTGACAGCGAAAACAGGGAAGACAACAGGCTTGTAGGGCTGTCCATCAGCTCCGTGGTGGAGAAGAAATGTAATAAGATGGACATTGACTATAAAGGGATTATGATTGATTTCATTGAAAGGCTGAACCAGTCCGGCTACAAGGTACTGATTATTGCAAACGGAGCCAGAATCGGCAGCCAGAAACCCAGAAATAATGACCTGATGATCTGTGACGCCGTATATGAAGGTGTAAAGAATAAGGATATGGTACGCTGGTATCATAAGGAGATGGAAGCGGAGGAGATTCGCGCATACCTCGGTAAATGCCGTTTTCTGGTAGCCTCCAGGTTCCACGCCATGATTGGAGCGTTGGAGAAGAAAGTGCCTGTTTTGCTGGTGGGGTGGAGCCATAAGTACCAGGAAGTCCTGGATTTCTTTCAGCTTGGGCAGTACGCCA
>CAJKKX010000272.1 GCA_905200565.1 uncultured Lachnospiraceae bacterium | reverse complement strand
AATAATTTCTTAGGAATGGTACGTCAGTGGCAGACGCTTTTTTATGGAAAGCGTTATTCCAATACGATCCTTGAGGATGCGGTGGACTTTGTGAAGCTGGCGGAAGCGATGGGCGCGGAGGGAATTCGCGTCACAAAGAAAGAAGAGGTCGCTCCGGCGATTGAGAAAGCGATAAGTCTTGGAAAACCAGTAGTCATTGACTGTATGATCGATTGTGACGATAAGGTATTTCCGATGGTTCCGGCAGGCGCTTCCATTGAGGATGCGTTTGATCAGGAGGATTTGGAGAAAAGAGAGAATTAAAATAGCCTGTTGACTATTTTTTAACAAAGGAATAAGATAGTGAGAGGCAATTACATAATTAATTAGTTGATGAGGAGGAAACAAAAGTGCGTAGAGTGTACAATTTTTCAGCGGGGCCGGCGGTATTGCCGGAAGAAGTACTGAGAGAAGCAGCAGAGGAAATGATGGATTATAAGGGTTCTGGTATGTCCGTAATGGAAATGAGTCACCGCTCTCAGGTTTTCGACGATATTATCAAGGAAGCAGAGCAGGATTTGAGGGATCTGATGAATATTCCGGACAATTATGAGGTATTATTTCTTCAGGGAGGCGCTTCACAGCAGTTTGCCATGATTCCTATGAACCTGATGAAAAATAAGGTGGCAGATTATATTGTAACCGGACAGTGGGCGAAAAAGGCTTATCAGGAAGCACAGAAATACGGAAAGGCGAATAAGATCGCTTCTTCTGAGGATCAGACGTTTTCCTATATACCGGACTGCTCCGATCTTCCGATCAGTGAAGATGCGGATTACGTATATATTTGTGAGAATAATACGATTTACGGCACGAAATTTAAGACGCTGCCGAATACGAAGGGAAAGACATTGGTGGCAGATGTATCTTCCTGCTTCCTGTCAGAACCGGTGGATGTGACGAAATATGGTCTTATTTATGGCGGTGTACAGAAGAATATCGGACCGGCAGGAATGGTAATCGCTATTATCCGGAAAGACCTGATTACAGAAGATGTGCTTCCGGGTACGCCGACCATGCTTACTTATAAAACACATGCCGATGCACGCTCTCTGTATAACACGCCAAACTGCTACTGCATCTATATGTGCGGAAAAGTCTTTAAATGGCTGAAAAAGATGGGCGGTCTTCAGGCAATGAAAGAGTACAATGAGAAAAAAGCGGCGATTCTTTATGATTTCCTGGATCAGAGCAAGATGTTTAAAGGAACGGTAGTCAAAGAAGACCGTTCGCTGATGAACGTGCCTTTCGTGACCGGAGATAAGGAGCTGGATGCTAAATTCGTAAAAGAGGCGAAGGCGGCAGGATTTGAAAACCTGAAAGGGCATCGTACCGTAGGCGGAATGAGAGCCAGCATTTATAATGCTATGCCAATCGAAGGCGTGGAGAAGCTGGTAGAGTTTATGAGAAAATTCGAAGAGGAGAACCAGTAAAATGTTCAAGTATACATGTTTAAATCCGATCGCCCAGGTTGGTCTTGGGCTGTTTGGCGATGATTATGAAAAAGTAGATACGCTGGAAGAGGCAAAAGCCGTCCTGGTAAGAAGTGCGGCTATGCACGATCTGGAGCTTCCGGAAAACCTGGAGGCGATTGCAAGAGCAGGCGCAGGAGTCAATAATATTCCGCTGGAGAAATGTGCGGAGAAGGGGATTGTGGTCTTTAACACGCCGGGAGCTAATGCAAATGGTGTAAAGGAACTGGTAATCGCCGGTATGTTTCTCGCGTCCCGCGATATTATCGGCGGTGTGAACTGGGTGCAGGCAGAGCGTCAGAATGAAGAGATTGCAAAGCTTACGGAAAAACAGAAAAAGAACTTTGCCGGGCATGAGATTCAGGGAAAGAAGCTGGGAGTGATCGGCCTGGGGGCGATTGGCGTGCTTGTGGCAAACGCTGCGGTAAACCTGGGAATGGAGGTTTATGGTTACGATCCATATATTTCGGTTGACGGCGCATGGAAGCTTTCCAGAAGCGTCAAGCATATCAATGATGTAAATGAGATTTACAAAGAGTGTGATTTTATCACGATTCATGTTCCGCTTCTTGATTCTACCAGAAAAATGATCAATCAGGACGCGATCGACAAGATGAAAGATAACGCGGTAATTTTGAACCTGGCGCGCGACCTTCTGGTGGATGAGGATGCGGTTGTCAGGGCGTTAAAAGAGGGGAAAATCCGAAAATATGTCACAGATTTCCCAAATCCGACGACAGCAGGAGAGAAAGATTGTATTGTCATTCCTCATCTGGGCGCTTCGACAGAGGAATCGGAAGATAATTGTGCAATCATGGCAGTACAGGAGCTGAAGGATTATCTGGAAAACGGAAATATTAAAAATTCTGTAAATTATCCAAAATGTGATCTGGGTGAGCGCACCGGCGCCTGCCGTGTGGCGATCAATCACAGGAATGTAAAGAATATGATCAGCCAGTTCACTTCTATTTTTGGAGAGGGAGATATTAATATTTCCAACATGGTGAATAAGAGCAGGGGAGATTACGCATATTCACTTTTGGATTTTGAACATTCGGTTCCGGCAGAGATGATTGAAAAGATCCGGAGCATAGAAGGCGTTCTCAGAGTTCGCGTGATGGAATAGAAAGGAACCAGGGGTTGTTGCAAATGCAAATATTGTTTTGCAACAGCCCTTTTTCACGGACAAAAAATACAGTAGATAAGGAGAAGTGACATGGCGAAGATTAAGGCATTTTCCAGTATTCGTCCGAAGGAAGGACTGGAGGCAAGGATTGCGGCGCTTCCATATGACGTTTATAACAGAGCGGAGGCGAAGGCTGAGGCACAGAAGGAACCTTTGAGCTTTTTAAATATCGACCGTGCGGAAACCGGATTGGATGACAGTGTCAGCGCTTATGACCCGCAGGTGTATCAAAGAGCGCATGATCTGCTTTGGGATATGGTAGCGCGGGGAGAGTTTATTCAGGAGGAGAAACCCTGTCTCTATCTTTATGAACAAAGGATGGACGGGCGTTCCCAAACAGGGCTGGTGGCCTGTGCGTCGGTCGATGACTATCTGAATTCTGTGATTAAAATACCAGAGCGGACAAAGAGCAGGACCGTATTTCTCATGTGGATATCTGCAATGCCCAGACAGGGCCGATTTTTCTGGCATATAGAAACCGTGCGGAGATTCAGGAAATTTTCAAAGAGGTGAAAAAGCAGACGCCGCTGTTTTCCTTTGTTTCCGAAGAAGGCGTGGGACATCGCGGGTGGAAAATTGAGGAGGATGAAAAGATTGAAGAAATTGTCCGCATTTTTGGAGAAATTGACAGCATTTACATAGCAGACGGACATCACCGGGCGGCGTCCGCAGTGGCAGTCGGGAAAAAGCGCAGAGAGGAGCATCCGGATTATACGGGAGACGAAGAGTTTAATTACTTTCTGTCCGTGCTGTTTCCGGGAGAAGAGCTCTCGATTATGGACTATAACCGGGTCGTGCAGGACTTAAACGGACTGACCCAGGAAGCCTTTCTGGAGGCTCTAAAAGAGAAATTTGAGATTGAGAAGCAGGAGAAAGCATATCGGCCGGAAAGAAAGGGAAAGATAGGGATGTATCTGGGAAACCAGTGGTACATACTTACGGTAAGGCCGGAATTTGAAAACGACGATCCGGTCGAAGGACTGGATGTTTCCATTCTGCAAAGAGAAGTCCTGGCGCCCCTGCTGGCAATTGCAGACCCGAAAAGGGATAAGCGCATCGACTTTATCGGTGGCATCCGCGGGCTTTCCGAACTGGA
>CAJKKX010000271.1 GCA_905200565.1 uncultured Lachnospiraceae bacterium | reverse complement strand
TCTTTCTTGGCTGACACCATAATGACCGGAATATTTTTTTCTTCCCGGATATTACGGCAGATCTCAAATCCATCCACACCCGGAAGCATCAGATCCAGAATAATCAGGTCAAACTCCTCTGACAGGGC
This sequence comes from uncultured Lachnospiraceae bacterium, assembly GCA_905200565.1. Next base: position 3,668 of record CAJKKX010000271.1, on the reverse strand, counting down.
TCTTGTCAGTCCGCTGTCTCCCCGGCCCTCAATCTCTACTTCGAAGCCGCTCAGCTCCAGATAGTCCTTCTCCAGATCTGCGATAGCTTCCTCATCCTCAATAATCAAAATTTTACTCATTAGCCGGTACCTCCTGATATTTTCTAAGAACGAAATACATAGTCGTTCCTTCTCCTTCTCTGCTGGTTGCCCAGACCTTTCCTCCATGGTCTTCCATGACCTTATGGACAATGGAAAGACCGATGCCACTTCCTCCTTTCGAGGAATTTCTTGACGTATCTGTCCGGTAGAACCGGTCAAATATATATGGAAGATCCTTTGCCGCGATTCCCCGGCCATTATCCTCGATCTCCACCTGCACAAAATCTCCCACATCCATCACACGGATGGCAATGGATTTGTCCGGTTTATCCATATATTTCACGGAATTTCCTACGATATTATTGATGACACGCTTAATCTGCTCTGCATCCGCAATGACCATCACATCCGGTGCCACCTTATTATCATAACTTAAGGAAATCTGCTGCTGACTCATCTCCATACCGATATCTTCAAAGCAGTCATCAAAATATTCCTTTACATTAATCTTGTTAAACGTATACGGAATACGATTTGTGTCAATCTTGGAATAAAAGGTCAGTTCATTAATAAGCCGGTCCATATCGTTGGCTTTGTTATAAATGGTTCTCAGATATTTTTTCTGCTTCTCCGGCGTATCGGCCACTCCATCCAAAAGTCCTTCTACATAGCCTTTTACCGCTGTGATCGGTGTCTTCAGATCATGGGAAATGTTACTAATCAGCTCTTTGCTCTCCTTATCGAACTTCATATTCTCTTCCGCACTATCCTTCAGGCGCTTGCGCATATCTTCAAAATCCTTACAAAGCTGGCCGAATTCGTCATCAGCATCCGCACAGAGTTCAAAATCCAGGTTTCCTTCTTTGATATTCTTCGCTGCCACCTGCATCTTGGCAAGCGGCTGCTTCACCGAGCGGTATATCCACCAAATCAGAATACTCGCCGTCAATACCAGCACCATAACGATTACCAACGCAATGTCAACTGTAAATTGACGGATTTCCGGAATCACCGCCCCCACATCTGTCACAATAAAGATGCTTCCTTCCGATTCATCTTCGTAACGGAAGTCAACCTGCTTAATCAGCACCTGGGCATCCCCGCCAAGATAAATCCCATTCTCCGAAGCAGTATCCATCTCTCCATATCCGGGAAGCTGATCAATAATCGCATCCACCCGGGCATCCGAATTTCCCAGATAAACTATTGTATCATCTTTTCTCACTAAAAGATAGGACTTCTTTTGCTCCAGCGAAGCATTGAACTGCTCCAGCCAGGTAGCGTCTTCTAAGTTCCGGGGATTACTTCGCGCCATCTCTGCAAGCTCATGAAAAGATTTCTCCGTAAGCTGTCCCATGAGTTTGGTCGGGTTGGAGAAGGACTCCACCGTCGTGCCCTTCAGTTCATAATTCTTCTCTATCATACTCAGCTGGTACTGCCCCAGCATAAAAATAAACAACGCCCCTAAAAGAATCGGAAATGCGATTACCGTCACAAAAGCTATGATTAAACGAGTCTTTAATTTCATACTTGTCCTCCGTACATCCGTTATTCTTTTCTTATTGTATCACGAAAAAGAGCGCTTCACATCAAAGCGCCCTAAAAAATTTCCTAAAAATTTTCTAAAATCAGATTACAGGTATTTCTTCAGTTCCTCCGCCTTATCTAATTTCTCCCACGGAAGCTCTACATCCGTACGGCCGAAATGTCCGTACGCCGCTGTCTGCTTGTAAATCGGTCTTCTGAGATCCAGCATCTTAATGATGCCCGCCGGACGGAAGTCAAAATTCTCACGGATAATCTCTACCAGCTTCTCATCCGGCAGCTTTCCGGTTCCAAAGGTATCAATCATGATGGAAGTAGGATGTGCCACCCCAATTGCGTAAGACAGCTGAATCTCACATTTCTTCGCAAGCCCTGCCGCCACGATATTCTTAGCAGCATAGCGCGCTGCATACGCTGCAGAACGGTCTACCTTCGTACAGTCCTTTCCGGAAAAAGCGCCGCCGCCGTGTCTCGCATAGCCGCCGTAAGTATCCACAATAATCTTACGTCCGGTCAGTCCGCTGTCCCCGTGAGGGCCTCCGATGACGAAACGCCCCGTAGGATTGATAAAGAATTTCGTGTTTTCATCTACCATATCCTGTGGAAGAATCACATCAAATACATACTTTTTAATGTCCTCGTGAATCTGCTCCTGTGTCACGTCCGGGTCATGCTGCGTGGAAAGAACGACTGCGTCCAGCCTGGACGGTTTTCCGTTCTCATCATATTCCACACTGACCTGCGTCTTTCCATCCGGCCTTAAATACGTCAGCGTCCCGTCTTTGCGGACTTTCGTAAGCTGTAACGCCAGCTTATGCGCCAGAGAGATCGGGTACGGCATATACTCCTCCGTCTCATTGCTGGCATACCCAAACATCATTCCCTGATCGCCGGCTCCGATCGCTTCGATTTCTTCGTCCGACATCTCATTTTCCTTCGCTTCCAGCGCTTTATCCACGCCCATCGCAATGTCTGTGGACTGCTCGTCGATCGCTGTGATAACGCCGCAGGTATCTGCGTCAAATCCGTATTTTCCTCTGGTATATCCGATTTCCCTTACCGTGTCGCGCACGATTTTCTGGATATCCACATACGCCTTCGTCGTGATCTCTCCCATGACCAGCACCAGCCCTGTCGTGGTCGCCGTTTCACATGCCACCCGGCTCATCGGGTCCTGCGCAAGCAGAGCGTCCAGAATCGCGTCCGAGATCTGGTCGCACATTTTATCCGGATGTCCCTCGGTTACTGATTCAGAAGTAAACAATAATTTCTCCATGAAATCCTCCTTTGTCTGCTGGTTATATCTTCTCTTGATTTATCTCCTGTCCGTACAGAAAAAAAATCCGCCTAAGCGGATCTCCTATCTTCATCGATAAGTAAATCCTCTTATTGTTCGATCGCTCGCTCAGGTTGGCACCTTCCTCGAAAGGGGTTGCCGTGGTTTCACAGATCCTTTGTATCTCCACCACTCTGAATAAGAGAAAATATAATTCTATTTCTTTTACGCCTATTACCATAACCTATTTCCCGGTATCCGTCAAGTACCAAAATAGATCAGCCGCTGCATATGCGCAGCGGCCGCTGTTTATCCAACTCTCAATTTAAATTTCTGTATTTCCCGTTCCGTCGAAACCTTCTCGATCTCGGCTCCCAGGCTCCTCAGTTTTTCCTCAAAGCTCTCGTATCCTCTCTGAATATATACGATGTCGTCTACGATCGTAATTCCTTCCGCCGCAAGTCCTGCGATCACGAGAGCCGCGCCCGCACGGAGATCCGGGGCGCTGACACGTGCGCCGGTCAGCTTTTCCACGCCGGTAATAATGGCTGTATTCCCTTCCACCTTCACGGAAGCGCCCATCCGGGCAAGCTCGTCAATATATTTAAAACGATTCTCAAAAATGCTCTCTGTCACGATACTGGTTCCCTGCGCCAGAGCCAGCGTCACGCCGATCTGCGGCTGCATGTCGGTAGGATAGCCAGGATAAGGCAGCGTCTTGACATTCGTGTTCGTAAGCCTTTTTGACGCCACCACGCGGACTGCG
>CAJKKX010000270.1 GCA_905200565.1 uncultured Lachnospiraceae bacterium | reverse complement strand
GATGGGCTATCGGACCAGAGGAGGCACGTCGGTATCGGTGCAGCATCACCATATAGACTGCTATGGGCTGGAATTTTACGAGGCATGGAAGAAGCTGGCAAAGTACACCGGAAAAGAAATCTGGCGTGAGCGCGCGGAGGCGCTCTGGGAGAATGCGCTTCAGAATATCTCAGACGGAACGCTGGTGATCAAAGGGCAGAAGCGTCCGAGGGGAAGCCAGGACGAGGGGATTCTGCAGACAAGGTGGCATACGAAAAGAGGGGAGTATTTTGGAGTTTCGGAGTGGCTGGTGGCGTGGAATACCGCTTTCCGCCTGAAAATCCTGCGAAAAGATTTTCTGGCAAGAAAAAGAGAAAAGAGCAAGGAGGAGAAGAGGATTTCATAAAGATTGATTTTCTGCGTCATTTCAGCGGGAAGAAGAAACTGTTAAAATTATGATACCAAAAATCAAACAGAAGAAAGAGAGGTAAGACTATGAAAAAGAAGGTATTTGCACTGGCTGTACTGGCGGCTGTGACCGCGGCGATGACAGGGGGAGTGCAGGCGGAGGAGGAGCTGCAGGACTGTACACTGACATTTTTATCCTGGTATCCGCAGGAGAAGTATCAGCCGATCCTGGACGCTTTTTCGCAGGAGTATCCGGGAATTGAGATTGAATTCCAGTATGCGGCGCCGGTGGCGGATTATCTGGAAAAAATGCAGGTTTTGACATCGACAGGAGAGGTCCCGGATATTTTCTATATTGCGGCGGAAAATAAGACGGAAATGATTGAGAACGGGTACTGCATGGACATTTCCGGGACAGAAGCAGTTGCAAAGCTTGTGGAGGCAAACAGGAATACTTACGAAGCGGACGGAAAATATTATGGGTTTGCTCCGACGACATGGGTGGGCGGTTATTTCTACAATAAAGATATTTTCCAGGAGCTTGGCCTTACGGAGCCGCAGACCTGGGAAGAATTTTTAAATGTCTGCAAGACCCTTCAGGAAAACGGGACAAGACCGATCATCGAGCGCGGAGAATGGTTCTGGGACAGCTTTTTGGGACCGTTCATGAATGATTATCTGGTGGATGACATGGATTATCACAAAGAAGTAATTGAAGGAAGCAAGACCTTTGCAGATGGATGGGGTCCTTATATTCAGAAATGGTACGATGATCTGATCGTTCCGGGATATGTGGGCGAGGATCTGGTGAGTGTCAGCTCACAGGAATTTTTCAGCGAGTTTGCGACCGGAAATGCCGGTCTGCTGGCGGGACATGCCGGACACCTTCTGGAGGTGCAGAAGCTGGAGCCGGAGTTTGAGATCGGATTCTTCCCGATGCCCGGGACGGAAGAGGGAATAAAGATTGTATATGGAGCGGTAGACTGCGCAGTGGCGATCAGCTCGGCGACAGAGCATCAGAAGGAGGCAGAGGCGTTTTTAAACTTTATTGCCAGAGATGATATTGTACAGCTTTACCAGGATATGAATGGCTATGTTATCGGCATGGAAGGAATTGAATCGGATGTGGATCCGATCCTGAAGGACGTGGCGCAGCGGTATTCTGACGGGGAGATCGGCGTCTATATCCCACAGGGAAACTGGGATGCTTACGGCACCGGGCTTCAGCAGCAGATGATCGCATCCAGCCAGGAATTACTGCTTGGAGATATCGACTGTGATACCTTTATCCAGAATATGCAGGATAAGCTGGAAGAATTGAAAGACGAGTAAGGGAAGAAACGGCGTGCGCCCTCAGGCGGGAGTGTACGCCGCTTCCGATAAGAGAGGTGTTTTATGTTAAATCCCAGGTTTTTTAAAAAATTTGCTCCCTTTATTATCGGAGCATTTCTGCTATATACGGCCCTGCTGATTGTACCGATCATCCTGAGCTTTGCCTATTCGTTTACGAACTGGGATGGCTATTCGAAGAATGTTGACTTTGTGGGATTAAAGAATTACCTGAAAATTTTTCAGTCGGCGTCAATGCTCGCTGCATTAAAGAATTCATTTGTGTTTTGTTTTTTTAACGTGCTGATCATCACGCCGGCTGCTATTTTACTGTCGCTGGTGTTTAATGCAAAGTTTCCGGCGAGAAATTTTGTCCGCTCTGCATTTTTTTTTACATCCGTACCAAGCGTGTTGATCGTCGGCTATATTTTCCAGCTGTTTTTCGGACCGACGGAGAATGGAGTTATCAACGCGTTGCTTGGAAAGATCGGGATAGAGCCTGTGCGATGGCTTTCCGCAGGTATTCTGCCGATGGTTTCCGTGATCGCGGCGAATGTCTGGCGCCTTACAGGATGGCATGCCTGTGTTTATCTGGCACGGCTGCAGGGAATCTCGGAGGAGTATTATGAGGCTGCAAAAATAGACGGAGCCTCCGGGTGGAATATGTTCCGATATATTACGCTGCCGCTGCTGACGCCGGCGATTTCCATTAGCACCATGCTGATCATCATTGACGGACTGAAGATTTACGCGCTGCCGTATTCCTTTACCGGAGGCGGTCCGGGATATAAGACAACATTTATGACGCAGCTGATTATCAAAACGGGTATCGGGGAGAAAAAGGTAGGCAGATCGTCTGCAATGGCAGTGGTATTTTTTGTTATTATTATGGCAGTATCTCTGCTGCAGCTTTATATTTCGAGAAAGCGGGAGGATGAGGTATGCTGAAAAAAAGGAAAATAACAGGGCTCATACTTCAAGTGCTTTTGCTTGCATTTACGTTAGTTTATTTAAGCCCGATCATTTATATGGTGCTGAATTCTCTGAAACCGTACAGCCAGATGCTGAGAGAACCGTGGGCGCTGCCGGAGAGCTTGTTTTTGGATAATTATATCAAAGCCTTTGGTCAGATGCAGTTCTGGACCTCCCTGGGCAATTCCATTGTGATCACAGCGTCTTCGGTATTTCTGATCGTTATACTGGGCGTGCTGGCGGCTTATCCGCTGTCACGGTTCCGAAACAGGCTGACCGGATTTCTGTCGGTATACTTTCTGGTGGGATATATGGTGCCGACACAGGTGCTGATCGTACAGATTTTTTCTGTGATGAAGGTATTTCATCTGATCAATACAAAAACGGGGCTGATCCTTGTTTATTCGGCGAGCGTGTCCTTTGCGATTTTTATGTACCAGGGTTTTATCCGCGCACTGCCCATTGATATGGAGGAATCAGCTCTGATCGACGGGGCAAATCCCTGGCAGCTGTTCTGGAATGTGGTGTTTCCGATGATCAAACCGGTGACCGCTACAATTGTTATTTTTCAGACGATGTGGATATGGAATGATTTCACGCTGTCCAGTCTGCTGTTAAGCTCCCGGGATCAGATGACACTTTTGCTTGAGCTGAATCTCTGCGTAGGAGAATTTAACCTGGACTGGTCCGTGATGCTGGCGATCATGTGTATCGTGATGCTTCCGATGGTGATTTTTTATTTGCTGATGCAGAAGCAGATCATCGCAGGCATGACGAGCGGAGCCGTGAAAGGATAGGGAAAAAGGGAGGCAGAAATGAAGATAGCAAGAGTAAATATGTATCTTGTCAGGCCACGATGGGGGTTTGTGGAAATTACAACGGATGACGGGTTCAGCGGATGGGGCGAAGCGGTTCTGGAGGGACATACGGAAACGGTCCTTGCCTGTGTGGAGGAAATGCTGGATTATCTGATCGGTGCGGACGCGCGGAAAATAGAGGATATCTGGAACGTTTTGTACCGCGCAGGCTTTTATCGGGGAGGCGGCGTGATGATGAGCGCTCTTGCCGGGATCGATCAGGCGCTCTGGGATATCAAAGGGAAATATTACGATGCGCCGGTGTATGAGCTGCTTGGCGGCTCC
>CAJKKX010000269.1 GCA_905200565.1 uncultured Lachnospiraceae bacterium | reverse complement strand
CCAAATGTTTTTCCAACTTCCATTTCCTAACTCCTTCTGGTCAGAAGGCTTATATGCCCTCCACCCTTTCGCACGCCATCTCCGATGCTCAGATCACATCACAAGGAAAGTACAGTTCCCGGTATCAGCCGAACAGCTCCTGCAGCCTGTTTTACCGGAGACAAATCGGGCAGACCAGCCATGCCGGAAATTGTCAATTCACGACCGTTAAGCCGCATAACGGCAGACCGCACCGTTTCCCCGCTTAAAGTATAACGGTCGGCTTCTTTCGGGATTCGTACCGTAAGGTCGTCCGTCAGGGAATTGTTGATGATCAGATAGGAAACGCCGGGCTTTTTATCTTTACGGGAATGGCAATAGATATGGGCATTTTCTATTCCGGGATTGCCGCAGTCGTATACCGTCGATCCCATCAGGCGATTCCAGAGCAGTACGGCAAAATAATTCGGACGCGGTTCAAACGTTCCGTGCTGTAAAAATCCATAATCCGACGAAGCCAGCGTGTTGTGGAACACAACGCCGTCAGTAAGCTCCGAAAAGCTTCCAAGCTCATTCAGGGTACGGAACACGTCCAGATACGTGGATGCCCATGTGTCTCCTCCACCGCCCGCATCTCCGGATTCCGTAACCCACATTTGCCCGCCGGGGACATACTGATCTCTCAAAGGAATGTGGTTTTTTACGCAGCAGGGCGCAACGTCCAGATAGGCGTCGGTATGCGCCTCTTTGCTGTCCCAGTGGGAATCCGGCGCGGCCGATGACAGACGTTCCGAGATTCCGTTATAATAATGATAACTGAATACGTCTAGACTGACTTTCGTTCCTTCCATCAAGTCATGCGTTGTGCAGACATCCATAAGACTTCCGATGCCAGCGCTTATATTTTTCTCTCCGGGCTTTACAACAGACGGGTCGCCTGTTGTACACGGACCAACGATCAGACAATGCGGATAATTCTCCCGCACCCATCTGTTGAAAATATCCTGATCTCTTGCGTAATCCGATGCGGTATACCCGGCGGGTGTCCCGGATAATTGCAGCATATTCGGTTCATTCATAAACTCGGCGGCATCGATATCCACGCCATATTCATGACTGAACGCAAAAATTTTCCTGGCCTGCGCCAGGTCCAGCGGGCCGCCGTTTGGATGGTCTCCCGCACAGTTGCTGACGGAAATCAACAGTTTTCCATCCACAGCTTTTACAAATTCCAGAACGCCGATCCACTGCTCCCTTGTCAGAATATTCTGGTATCCTTCGGGTACAACCCCTTCCGTCACACCCTCAAAATCATAATAGGTTTTTGTCGCCCATGAACCGGAAACACGGATCCAGACAGGACCGAATTGCTTTGCCAATTCGATCAGGCGTACATTGGACAAATCAATCGGCGGATAGTACTGCATCAATTCCGCCATATCGGTAAAGCTCTGTGTTGGCATAGAAGCGAGGGCGAACTCCTCCGTTCCCGCAATCTGCTCTTTTGTATACGCCTTCCAGAACGTGCCGCCGGTTACCTCCGCCATTTCAATATTATAAGACATCAACCGCTCATCGACACTTCGGATGATATCCAGACTGTCTGTTTTTAATTCCATAAAACGTGTCATACCAAAGCGAACCTCCTTCTGCAGCTTTCAGACACCCATAAGCAGGATGCCGGCTCAGTATCTTTTTCTCTCATTCTTCGACAACAGCCGAAAAAATGAACACAATAATTATACGCAACATTTGCCTGATTGACAACAATCAGTTTATTTTTAACATTTTTCTTACTGGCTGCAAAGGGCCAAAAAGCCCGCATGATGATACTTGCACAGCATGGAAATGTATTTTTTCGCATCCTCACGGCTCATCTCATGACGCACTACCTCAAAAATTCCCTCAAAAAAGGACGTATAAACCATGTGATACAAATCTCTTGTCATTCCATTTTGAAGCTCCGGCGCACCCCCGGTCACCTCCATCCATTTCCATGTATATTCTTCTTCAATGGAAACCATCCAGTCCACAAAATTCTGGAACCTGGTTCCGTAGGAAGCATCCAGCAGCAGACGAAAGGTGTTGAAATTATCATAGATGTAATCAACCATATGAAGCATCTCTCCTGCCGAATACTGCCCCACCTCCCGGCGCTGCGTCTCCGCATCAAAGGAATGAAATGTCTCCTGAATATTCTGGAACATCTCCTTCATCTCATTTACAACCGGCTCTACAATGGCAGAAAACAGCCCTTCCTTGTCCCCAAACCGCACATAAATGGAATTGGTGCTCGTCTCCGCTTTTTCTGCAATGGTGCGCAAAGAAGCGTCTGTATATCCTTTTTCTAAAAACTCTTCCATCGCGCATTCCAGGATCCTTTCCCGTACACCCTCCACACGTTTTCTCATGTTCTCACCCTTTTCAAAACATCGTTTCATAACTATGCTGTGAAACATATCACAGAATCATACACCTGTCAAGATAAATCTGAAATAATTTTCGTCCAGATAAATCTGAAATAATTTTCGTCCAACAGAAAAACCGATGACCAGTTTGTAATCACTGATCATCGGCTCCATCCTTTTTATCCCCGGTTATTCCGGCCGCAGCTGTTTTCGCGGACATTCACAAAGCTGCGGTAGATTCCCTGTTCTTCCATCAATGTTTCATGGGTGCCGGATTGTGCGATCTTTCCGTCCGAGATTACGAGAATCTGGTCAGCATTTCGGATCGTATTCAGACGATGGGCGATCACTAACAATGTCTTGCCTTTTACCAGCTCATTAATCGCCTCCTGAATATAGCTTTCATTATCCATATCTACGCTTGCTGTCGCTTCATCCAGAATAACGATCGGCGCATCTTTCAAAATGCAGCGGGCGATAGAGATTCGCTGCTTTTCGCCGCCGGACAGGCTCTGGCCGCCCTCACCGATGACTGTCTGGAATCCGTCCGGCAGCGCCATGATAAAATCATAGCAGCGGGCTTTTTGGGCAGCCTCATAGACTTCTTCTTCGGCAGCGTCCGGTTTCCCCATGCTGATATTGTTGTAAATGGTATCCTGAAACAGATACACCCTCTGGAAAACCATGCTGATCTGTTCCATCAGTTCAGCGAGAGGTACATCCCGAATATCTGTACTACGGATTGTCACTTTGCCGGATTTCACATCCCACAGACGCGCCAGTAAGTTTGCAATCGTGGATTTGCCGCCGCCAGACGGTCCCACAAGTGCGGTCATGGTATTCTTCTGCATAGAGAAGCTGATATTGTGCAGGACTTCCTTGTCCTGATAGGCAAAAGTCACATTATCAAAACAGATTTCCGGTGAGCCGGAGCTTTCATTCGGAATATGTGCCGTCCCTTTATCCGGCAACTCTGTTTCATTCAGAACCGCTTCAATACGGTCTAAAGCAGCGTTCATAACCGTGAGGCGCGAGGCTTCTCCATACAGTGCCTTTAACGGGCTGAACAGATCAAAGACAAAGAGCAGAACGCCAAGCAGATAAGGCAGCGAAAGGGAACCGCTTTGCTGAAGCCAAACGGAAAGCGCAAAAATAGCGGCGATTCCGACTGCGTACAAAATATTCAGGCCTCTTGTCCACGGCGTCATTTTACGTTCAAAGGCAGTGGATGTATCTCTGGAACGTCTGAAATTCCCGGTTAATTCCTCCGACTTTTCGCCAATCAGGTTATAGCTCTTAATTACGCTAATCCCCTCTGCAAAGGAAAGAACTGCGTCCGTCAAATGTTCGCTTTGATCCTGTCTGCAAGCTGCTTCTTTTAAGGAAACCTTGTTCATCCCTTTTGCGGTAAAACATGCCAGCAGCGTTACAGCAGCCGCAGCCAGACCAAGCCG
>CAJKKX010000268.1 GCA_905200565.1 uncultured Lachnospiraceae bacterium | reverse complement strand
GCCACAGAAAAATTGCGCATATAATCATCCAGGTTGTACGGGACTCTCAGATACTGATCCAAATGCATCATATACAAACGCTCCGGATTCAATCCGCATTCCTCCGTCACGCATTTGGCTACACTGATGATCTGATCCGGAGTCATTGGCACAGCAGTATGTACATGGAGAGAAAGCCCGGTCTCCGCTGCCAGCTTTGCCAAAGCCCGCAGTGTTTCCCACTCACATGCCGGGATTTCGCTGCCCGGACCCATGGAACTCATTCCACATTTCAGAAAGCCGGGATGAATCCCCGTATCTTCTATCCCATTTTCCACTTCTTTTTTACACATGGCATATACATCTGCCTCTTTCATCGCCTGATATTTCTCCGGCCTTCCTTTTTCATAGTAAAGCCCGGTGGCGACAATCACGTGCACATCCGCTGCCTCCGAAGCTTCCCGGATCAGCCGCACATCCCCTCTCATCGGGATCGGAGATGCATCCACTACGGCATTCCCGCCCACCATCTTTTTGAAATATGCCAGTTCCTTCTTCAGCCATTCCACATCATCTTTCGTAGAACAATCCTCAGAAAACAGACCTGTTCCACCACGCAGAAACGCCATGTTTTCCGGTACCGCTTTCAGCATCTGCGGCGGGATCCTCTCCTTAAATGCTTTCTGTGCTTCCACCAATGTGGAGTTATCCATGATCGTGTGCTCATGCATAGTGGTAAAACCCAGCTCTGATGGATCGATATCTCCTCTTACCGTCGTAATCCGCATAATCATCCTCCTCTTATCCCATATCTTCCGGATATGCGATTCTCACTGCCGCCTCTTTTTAAGCTGCTTTTTTCTTGGCTTCAATATCCTTCTGTATCTCAACCATATGTTCTTTGGTCAACGTACTCTTCTTCATTGCCAGAATCGTACAGATCCATCCCAGGATCGGGAAACCGCAGTAAAGCAGTACCGTCATGACACGCACGCCCATAGTCAGGGGATCTCCCTGCTGCGGAGCGGTTGTGGTATAACCAATAAAGCCGATCAGCAGTGTTGCAATGGATGCGCCAAATGCGGAAATGATTTTATCAATTAGCGTATACGTAGCCGATATCGTAGCCGGCAGATATTTTCCGGAACGATACAGCTCGTGGTCAATTACATCCATTCTCAATGCTACAGTAGCGGAAGATACCACCATCTTTGTCGCATTGCATCCAAGAGTCAAAAGGAAGAACAATGCCGTCGGAATCATCGCAACGGTAATCGACGTAGTATCGGAAAACAAAAGGAACGCTGCAAAAATCACATTCCAGATAATACAGATCCAGGTCCATTCAACAACAGTCTTCATATTTCCGCGTTTTCCTGCAATTCTCGCGCCAATAATCGCAAACAAAATAGAGGGGATCATTGCAACCGTAGAAAGTATGGTGGAGATAGACATATTTCCGATCATAATACCATACAGCATCGTGGTTACAACTGACGCACCGCCGATGGTCTGGGCAAGCTTGTCAGAGCTTCCTGCAACAATGTATCTCTGAAGTTCTTTGTTTTCCCTAATCAAATTGAACATATCCCGGACAGAAGGCTTCTGATCCTTCTGATCTCCGCTGGAAATTCCCTGGAAGTTTTCCGGTTTATCAAACGCTGCCACTCCAACGCAGGAAATCAGGAAAAGCACAAGTGATACCACCACACAGAACAAATTCAAAGCACCCAGAAACGGGGTTGAAATCTGATTATCATACTTCGGAAGCAGGATCACCATACCAACCGTGCTCATGACCATAGGAGTCAGATAACCGTAAACCGTGGACCACACACCGATGATCGGGCGCTGCTCAGGGTCATTTGTGATAATAGGACCAAGCAGATTCGTGGAAACGCCTGTCAATGTATATCCTACAATATAGAGCAGATAACATACAATAAAGAAAACAAGGCCTGCCACTCCGTTTAATCGTCCTGCTCCCCAGTTACACATGGCAGTGGTCGCCAGCGACATGACCGCCCAGCCTGACAGCATAAAGATCCGGATTTTTCCGTACTTTGTATTGACGCGCTCGATCAGAAACGCGCAGATCGGATCGGTAACGCCATCAAAGAGTCGGGATACCGTCATGATAAGACCCGTAACTCCCACCAGAATCCCATAGTTGCTGTTGCCAATGTACGTCGCATAGGTCATCAATATGTAAAAACACATCGGTGCGGCTGTGCATAACTGTGATATGGCAATCTGCCACATTTTCGCGCGTCTGTACTGAATTCCATCCTGCTCAGAACGCGACATTTTCTTTTTCTTTCCCATCTTTCTTCTCCTTTGCGTGTAATTGATTTATAGCTATATTTTAAGTCAGATCCTCCGATTTCTTTAGAAGCATTCTTCTGAAAACTAGCACAATTTTATTACACGAATGAAAAGTTATACAAATACACTTCTCCTGTAATCCCACTTCCGCCTTTCGGTTCAGCCAGCCCGCGCATCTTCATCCGCGGATCATTTTTCGTGAGATCATAACACTGGCGTTCCAATGTTGTCGCCGCCTCGATCACCAGCTCATTCACCCCGCTGACTGCCAGATCTGTCAGATCATAGCGATACGGCGGAACGATCTGAATTCCGGCGCTTTTTCCATTCACAAATACTTCCAGCCCCTCCTTTGCATCTGTCACTTCCAACACTGCTTTTCCCGGCTGCTTCATTGTAAATGTACTTTCATACCGGACAAAACCGGAAAACGACGGCTGCTCCTTTGCAAGGTCATCCGGCAGTGTCACTGTTTTTGCCGCTCCAAAACAAGGATATTCCATCCCGCTGCAGACACGTCTCCTCCATTCAGACAAAAGCTGCGGCTCTCCCTTTGTGCGGATCGGATCACACAACAGATCCTCATCAGCTGTGTCCAATACAACGATCAGGCTCTTGCCCGGTTCCAGAACAACCGGTATCTCTAAATATGCATCGCTGATTTTCGCTTCCACAGGAAAAATCTGATTTTCCCAGGCATCATACCCATAACAGGGGCCAAAGCCCGGGACACGGACAGTCCCCTCATACCGCTGCGCCGCCTCATTGACGAAGTAGTAAAGCTCACAGGTACCCTGATAATGCATGGCACGCAGATAAGAATTCTCCGGTGCAAACACTGCTTCCAAAAGCCCAAGCCCTCTCAGATACGGCACCAATTCTTCCAGCGAAAGCACCTGGCATTCCCGGATTCCTTTCAGCAAGGTTTCCGCAGTGATATACGCTTCCTCTTTCGTATTTTCTTTCAGATTACAAATTCCTTCCGGCAATCCTCCCACAAAAATCACCGGGAATCCTGTCTCCTTAATTTCTGCCACGGCCGCAGCAAATTCTGCTGTGATAAACTGTGCATACGGTACGATCAGCACCCGATATTCCTGTGTATTCACCCGCAGCGGATTTCCGGGCTTCGTCCGGTAATGCTCTCTTTCCGCAAACACATCTGCCGGAATACAGTCATACGTTATCTGTGCTTCTGCCAGCTTCCGCGCCGGCTTCTGGCTCAGCATTGCCTGACCGCTCCACTCCGCCTCTCCATGGTATAGAATTGCAGCGGACACCACGCGGTGTCCACCGCTGATACATTCCGATACCCGGTTCATATAACCCATCAAAGCCCCAAAATGCCTGTACTGCGGATTATGACCATGCGCATAAAAGTGCGGCGGACAGTCCGGGTCCGGGAACGGCGCCGGACTGAATGCATGAGGCACAAAATGATTGATCCCTCGCACCATAAAATGATCTGCCAGGTATTTCTCAAGCTGTACCCCTTCCGCCCAGCCATAGTTGCCAAAAATCTCACACATCGAATTTCCGTGCTTGT
>CAJKKX010000267.1 GCA_905200565.1 uncultured Lachnospiraceae bacterium | reverse complement strand
GCTGCTCTGCCTTCCTCAGCGCCTGCGCACCGTCCGTCGCCGTCAGCACAAAATAGCCGCGGCGCTCAAAAAAGCACCGCAGCATCTCCACAATATCCGGTTCGTCATCTGCAATTAAAATACGGTTCATGGGTGTCTCCTTATGATTCTTTCTCTGTTACTCATCCGACAAAGTCAATTTCTTCATGACAGATCAATTTAATTTTATTCTCTTTCTTGCGTAGCTTCAATATAAAAAATTTTAAAAATTCATTACCTGCAGGATCTGCCATCGGTAGCTTCCTTCGGAGGCACGGCAACACAAAAGCCGCCCGTGCAAGAACAGAAATATTCCTGTGCGGGCAGCCATTTTTATAACCGCCATTTCTCATGCCAGCGGATCACCGGCTTCTCCCCCTGCCATTCTACCGGCAGCCATACATACCTTGATTTCCAGGTGTTATCCTTATGCCGTGTTTCCACTTCCGGCAGCGGCTGCGCCGCCCTTGGGCTTCCATCCGGCCTGTAGTCCTTAAAATGACGCTCCATGCCGGATATGATCTGCTTTGACATTTTCGGAACCAGCCATCCCGGTTTCCACCTGTCCGCGCACGCCACATACAGCTCTTTTCCCGGTATCTTCAGCACACTGGTAATCTGGCTGTTAAAGGTGGCGTGGCTCTTATCGCCGATGCATGGATCGCCCAGGTCTTTATATTCCCCGTGATAATCGTCAAATACACACACCCTGCTCGCATTGGGGAAATAGCCGCTGGTACCGGAGGTAAATAAATACTTTTTCCCATTCCGCTCAAAAAATACCGGAGCCTCCCGCGTATAAGGCGGGAGCAGGCCGTCATAGTGTACAGAATATTCGCCGGTCACACCGGTAAAATCCTCCGTCAGACTGGCGCAGATCAGCTGGAAATGCGGGCGCTCAAAGAAAATATATCCCCGCCCGGTTTCCTTATCCACATGGAGAGCAAAATCACCGGTGTCCATCTGCAGCGGTTTATAAATTTTATGCACGAACGTATAGGGTCCCTCAAATTCATCCGCCTGCAATACAGACATAAACTGACAATCCGCATGTTCTCCGCCTGCCATGATCTTCAGCCATGCCACGTACTTCCCCGTGCTTTTACAGTAAAGGATATGCGGACGGTCCATACAGTAAGTGGGATGCAGAGGACTGCTCAGATCCTCCGGTTCCGGCGGAATAATCAGGCCCCTGTCCGTCCAGTTATACAAATCCAAAGAAGTATACAGCCGCACGCCCCAGTGCCAGATCGTTCCGCCCTTTTTCGTCCGTTCCTTATTTTCTCCATACCAATAATACAGCTTTTTTTCTTCGTTATAAAACACAGAAAAGCCATGCGCCTGAATCGGTTTTCCAGCAGTATCCAGCCATACTCTGCCCGGACGAATACAGTCATAAGTTTTCATCGTTTCCACCTCCTGTAAAATATGGACATTTTCCTCTCTGCTGCATGCTCATGAACGCAGGTTGCTGCGCGGCTTACAGGAAAGAGGACATTCGCATTCCGCCTGGCTGCTTACGTTCGAACTCATGGCAGCCTGCCGCTATCACGCAGCGATCCCCGTCCGGAAATATCACTTCGGCAGTGGTATTTGCCGGTACTATTATGGTATAGCGCACGCCATCCTCTGTCCTTGTCCATCTGCTTTCTATCTTTCCATAGATGCTCTGATAGCCTGCCTCCGCGTAAGTCAGCGTGCCTCCCGGCACAGGCGCTATTTTAAAATGGTTCTCACCATCCGGCCGGATGCCTGCCACCGTTTCAAAGAGCCACTGACACACTGCGCCGGGTGAATAATGATTCCGGCTGACCCTGCCTTCCCAGTCCTCCCAGATCGTCGTAGCCCCCGCATTAATTTCCGCCAGCCAGCCGGGCGCCCGTTCGTTTTCCAGCATTTTATATGCCGTTTCCGTATAGCCTGCCTCTGTTAAAACAGGAAGGATGAAGGGCGTGGAGAGAAATCCCGTTCCGACGCAATACGCCCCCTTCTCCACCGCCTGCTTCAGGCGCTTTTCCACATTGGATTTTTTCGCACCGGACAGCAGGCCCAGCGCCAGCGGCCGCACCAGCTTTGCCTGACGGTCCGTATCGATCGTGCCGCTTTTCAGGAACAGATAATCATACGCTTTTACTGCCCCATCCGCATATTCCGCAAACAGCTTTTCATCCTCCTGCTGCTGCAGCTCTCCGGCAATTTCCGCCATACATGACATCGTATAGTGCAGATATGCGGTAGCTTCCTCGGTATGCAGCGCACGGTGCCCGGCGGTAATTTTCTCCTGAAACTCCTCCGGCTCCAGCCACTCCCCCAGATGGAATCCCTTTTCATAAACATACTTGTTGTAGGGATTCGTTCTGGCTGCTTTTTTATTTTTGTGGCCGGGATTTTGTATCATAAACATGGCAAGCTTACGCATCGTCTGATAATTCTCACGCAGGATTCTCCGGTCGCCATACCGTTTCCAGTAGCGGTACGGCACCAGTACGACCGCATCGGCCCAGCCCACACTGGCGCCGGTATTATCATACATGAGAGAAAGTCCGTTATAAGGAACGACCGCACTTAAGCTTCCGTCCTTTTTCTGTCCATCCTTCATATCGCGCAGCCATTTGCGGAAAAACGGCGCTGTATTCATCAGATAAGCGCCTGTTTCAAAGAAAATCTGGGCGTCCCCTGTCCATCCAAGCCGCTCTCTTGTCGGACAGTCGGTAGGAACATCCAGAAAGTTTCCCTTCATGCTCCAGAGCGTATTGTGAAATAATTGATTTACCTTCCCGTTGGAGCACCGGAAGCTGCCTGTCTGCTCCATGTCTGAATAAACGGCGATTGCTTCAAACGCTTGCGGGTCAACCTCTATTTCTGTCTCAATCAGCGCATACCGGAAGCCAGACACGGCAAAGGCTGTCTTATAATGGTCGATGCCGCCGGAACAGGTGAACAGGATCTCCTGCTTTGGTGTCATCTGTTTTTCCCCTGGAAGCTTTCCGCCCATGCCGACAGCGAGGAATACCTCTCCCAGCTTTCCCACTTCCCGGACCGGTTTTACAGACTGTATATTTTTCTGCGTAAATTCTCCCTTTTCATCAAGCATTTCTCCCAGACGCAATTTTATCTGCTGCCCTTTTTCTCCATGCACGGTAAAAGATAAAAAGCCCGCAAGATTCTGCCCAAAGTCCAGAACCTTTTTCCCCGCCGGCGTTATAATAAGTTTCGCCGGAAAATGCTCCTGTTCCGTCGGGCAGACATTATCCGCCGCAGCCAGAATCATGTCCTCCGGCGCTTTGGTCAGTCTCGCTCTCCCGCGGTAAGAAGGTTTCCGCCTGGCATCATAGATTTCCCCATCCTTCAGGTCCGCAAAACGGTATGGTCCGTCGTTGCTCCAGCTCCAGCCATCGTCGCTGATGATGGTATTGCGGCTGCCGTCCGCATAAGTAATCTCCATCTGACAGAAAATTCTGCTTTCCCTTCCGAAAACATTCGTCATACCGTAGCAGCCGACGCTTCCCCGGTACCAGCCGTCTGCCAGCTGTATCTCCAATGTGTTATAAGCCGCGAGGAAATCCGCCACATCATACGTCTGGTACTGCAGGCGTTTGCGGTAATCCGTGCATCCGGGAGCCAGACAGTATCTCCCCACACGCCTGCCGTTCAGCCTTGCCTCATAAAGGCCGCAGGCTGTGATATACAGTCGCGCACGGGCAACCGTCCCCTTCACCGGAAACGTTTTCTGAAAACAATCCACCGGATAACGGACATTTTTTCCCGGACGGTAATCGCCGGTCATCCATTTCGCCGACCAGTCTGCCTTCTTTAGAAGCCCAATTTCAAACCAGCTTCCCGACCATTCGCCGGGATGAT
>CAJKKX010000266.1 GCA_905200565.1 uncultured Lachnospiraceae bacterium | reverse complement strand
TAGCGCACCTCATTGGTAGTGAGGAGGTCACGGGTCCGAGTCCCGTCATCAGCTTTTGTAAAGTCCGGTGTTGACCGGGCTTTTTATTTTTTGTGGGACTTTTTTCACAGTCCCTTTTTGATTGTATTTAAATTTTTTGTTTCAGGGCTATTCCGATCAACCGGTCTATCTGGTCAGCCATGAACAGCGGAATGTTAAGCATATCGCCGTCCAGCTTCAAATTGTCCAGTGAAAGTCGAACACGGAGTCTGACCTGTTCCGGGAATAGTTCTTTAAATTTTTTTATGCTCCTGCCGGTAGTGTTGATCCCGGATTTAACCTCAACAGGAAAGATATCATTCTCCCGCTGAATCAGAAAATCTACCTCGTAGGGCGGATTGTTCTGGCTCCAGTACCGGGGAACCACTTCAAACTGTGTAACCAGCGTCTGCAGCACAAAGTTCTCTGTCAGTGCACCTTTGAACTCAGTGAACAGACGATTACCTTCTCCAAAGGCGGTAGGAGACAGCTGAGCCAGGCGACGGAGCAGACCTACATCCACCAGATAGATCTTAAATGCAGACAGGTCATCGTAGGCGGCCATCGGCAGACCAGGAGCAGTACTGCGGTAGATTTTATGCACCAGCCTGGCATCCACCAGTCACTGTAAAGCATCCTCGTATTCCCTGGCCCGTGCCCCCTCTTTAACCACCCTGTAGATGAATTTCTTATTCTCTCTTGCCAGCTGGGACGGTATGGACTTCCAGATCATAGAGATCTTCGGGAACTCGCTGATATTGGGATGTTTGGCAAAATCACGCTCATAAGCATTGATGATTCCATACAAGGCTTCCTGCATAGCGGAAATATCACGTGCTTCCGTCCACATCAGAACGGGTTCGGGCATACCGCCAGTGATATAATACATTTTCAATTTCTCACAGAGCGGATTAAAAAAGGCATCGGGAACCGGCTCAATGGTATCCACGCTTTCCAAATACATGGCAAGATTTTCATCGCCGTTGGCAAGCAGGAATTCTGTGAAAGTCATTGGATCGATCTGCATGAAATTAACCTTGCCCACCGGAAAAGAAGATGGTTTCGCCAGGGCAATTCCCAACAGAGAACCTGCACAGGCAATATGATACTGTGGGGCATTCTCACAAAAATATTTCATGGATATGCCATACTTGTTTGTGAAGAGTTCAGCTGCCTTGAATTTCACATGAACAGGGACACGATCAGCTGGATTCTAAAAAAGAATACAGGAGGTCGCTATGGAGAAATTGGAAAAACGGATTCATGATGACAGCAATGGTCTGGACTATGTTCTGGTCGGAGACTACTACATACCAGACTTGAAGCTGCCGGAAGAAAACCGTCCCATTGGGCGATGGGGACAGATGCACAGGGATTATCTGAAACAGTACCGCCCAGCCCTATACAATGAACTGCTTTTGGCGGGCAGGCTCTGGACATATCTGGCAGACCTGAATGAACAGGCACAGAATCGGTTAGACACCATCATGGAACAGATGAAAGCTGCCGAAGGTATCACTGAGGAATTGAAAGCCCATGAACAGATAGCATGGGTCAGAGCTGTCAATAACATTCGTAACCGGGTAGAGGAAATTATCCTCTCGGAATTGGTGTACGGAAAGGAGCCGCTATGAGATACCGCATTGAACGAATAGAAGGTCAACATTGTCATTTTGTTAATGGGCGGAAAGAACTTCTTGCCTATTTGAAACACACACAGGCGGGAACCATCACAGACATCCGCAAGATTTATCAGAGCGGCGTTACCGATTCTGTCATGGAACTGTATCTGCCGTATATGAAAAAATAGAATGTTTGTTATACCAAAACAGAGTATTTTTTGAACCACTCACTGAATTTTCCAGCGGGTGGTTCTTTTATTACCGCTTTTTCTTCTTGGGAACAAAGTAAGGCTGCGGCTTCGCCTTTCCCCTCTTGCTGTTGGGATTTTTCAACAGCTTTGACAGGCTCAGTATCCGTAGGAACGCAGAGAAGTCCTCGGAGGAGATTTTTTCAAACGGTATCATCATCTGGTCGCAGAACTCATGAATCATCCGTTCTTCATTACTCCCCAGCTGCATCGTGCGTTGGAACTTTTCCTGCACTTGCGTAAGCGTTGGCTGCGGATCGGCGGTTGTCGGGTCGGTGACATGGGCTTTGCGTATATCACGGACAATGCTGTCTAAATCATCATGTATCGTATGATGGAAGAAGTCACTTTCCTGAACCTGCCCTACTTCCAGTGTACGGACATAAAGGTCAT
Organism: uncultured Lachnospiraceae bacterium; assembly: GCA_905200565.1. The sequence continues at coordinate 1,641 of CAJKKX010000266.1, read as the reverse complement.
CTTCTCCCGGAGCATGGCTGTTTAGGATTTCCTGCCGGGCAGCTTCCAGTACCATGTTCATCTGCTCGACACGCATATCCGCAATTCGGTCAACAAAAATTTCTATATCTGCCATCAGCCGCCGGAAGTTTGGGTGTGTGGCAATCTCGCACAAAAGCCGGTTGTTGATGGTGCCGCTGCTTAAAAGTTCTACCATATCATCGCTCAGATGCAGAGCCTGTAGCTCTGTGTTTGGGTGATTTTTATTTTCCGTCAGCCCCATCAGGTAGTCGGTGGACACGCCGTAAAATTTTGCCAGTGTTGCAATGGCAAAGGGGCTGATGTCCTTATAATCATCGTTTTCATATTTCCCCAGAGCCGATTTGGATAATCCCGTCTGCTCTGCCAGTTTTTCCAGTGTCAGGTCTTTATTTACTACCCGAAGGTCTTTTAACCGTTCTTGAATGGAAAGTTTTACGTGCATCGAAATGCCCCCTTTTTATCAGGAAAATCCTGTTGCTATTTACCATTATAGCACGTTTCCATAAGCGTGGAAATATGGCGTTTTTGTGGATTTTTCCATCGTTTTGGATATACGGGAGAAGCCCTGTTTTTTCGGTAGAATGATTCTTGTCAACAGACAGGAACCTTGAAAATCGAATGACCGGCTGCATGATGTATGACCTTTGGGGAAGTGACGCCATGACAGGAGCGCACCAAAAAGGACAATACGCCGGTGGGGAGCGTACCCGCTTGCAGGAGCAGATTGCAGATAGGAAACGGCAAAGAAGATTGTAACTTATGCGGGGTTTGCCCCGCTGTAAATAGAAGCTGCGTAAGCGGCTTCTCCATGAAATGACAGGAGGTTGATTTTTATGAAGTTAAGTATCAGGGAAAAGAAAGTGCTGTATGCGTTTGGCTGTCCCAACTATCAAAACACAGTCACAAGGATGAAATGGCTCACGGCGCTTACCGTTGATCCGGAAGCAAAGCGCCGGATGCTGGAACTTGCCCGGAAGCTGGAAATGGAAACCGATGAAAGCTGGTACAACTGCTTTTATCATCATCTGCGGGCTGAGATGGATGAGTATTACCGGGCAAAACGCTGTCTGCGTGTAGTCAGGAAAAGCACCGATTATGAGGAGGATTTTTATGATTATGAGGAGGATTTTTATGAGGAAGCCGTCTAAATATGAAAAAGAAACCATTATCAACTTCAACGAAGCGGAGGACACCGCCAATATTTATACGTTCAACGCTGACTTGAAGCGTCGTCTGGCTGAGTTCAGCCGGAAATACCCTTTGCTGTGCCGGTTGGAACACAGTACCGCTGAGGGGAGCGTGACTTACGTGATGGACAAATCCCGCTTATCTATCCGGCTGGTGCCCGCCGTAGAGTGAGGAGCGCAGAGCCGCCGCCAGAGAATACGCTAAACAACACGGCTTTCAGGTTCTGCGGACAGAGAAGGAAAGTGCCTGATATGGGTGCGTTTTACGGTAAAACAACGGGTCTGCACCCAGCATTTTTATCGTGAAGATGCTAAGGGGTACTCTGTACCGTCTCCTATGTAAAACCGGCACATGAAGCGTTACAGAGCCGGAAGAGCTGACAAAAGCCTCCGCAGAGGGGGAGGTCAGCTTTTCCGGGCTGGGTACAGGGGT
>CAJKKX010000265.1 GCA_905200565.1 uncultured Lachnospiraceae bacterium | reverse complement strand
CAATATCGGAATCATGGGTAATCATAACAATTGTAACGCCTTCGTCATTAAGTTTTTGGAATAAATCCATAATCTGCTGTCCTGATTTTGAGTCCAAGGCGCCTGTGGGTTCGTCGGCCAGAAGAATTTTTGGATTATTAACAATGGCCCGAGCGATAGCAACCCGCTGTTTCTGACCACCGGAAAGCTGTGTGGGCTTAAAATCAACCCGGTCTGCAAGCCCTACACGTTCCAGCGCCTTAAAAGCGCGTTCCCGACGTTCTTTTTTGGGAATACCGGCGTAGGAGAGGGGCAAACTTACATTTTCCAGTGCGCTTTGCCGGGGGAGCAGATGGAAGCTTTGAAATACAAAACCAATGCTTCTCAGTCGGACATCGGACATTTCTTTGTCTTTGTATTGCAGAATATCCTCACCGCCCAGAAAATACGCACCCGAAGTGGGACGATCCAGACAGCCGATAATATTCATCATCGTAGATTTCCCGCTTCCTGACGACCTATAATGCTGACGAATTCCCCCGGATATATGTGCATATTGGCACGGTCTAACGCATACACCTTTTCCCCGCCTATGGTATAAATCTTCGAAACATCGTGAAATTGAATCATTCCTATTCACCCCGCTGTCCCATCGGGCCGCCCTGGCCGCTGCCTTGTTTTTCTCCAAACCCGCCGCCATCCGGGCGTTGTCCGTTCCCCATCGCGGGCATCCCGCCCATGTCAGGCATTCCATTCATCTGCATTCCTTCCAGCCCGTTGTCATTTCCATCTGTATTGATTACCCTGTTATAGTATATTTCCTGTTCTGCTTCCAACCCGCTTACGATTTCCACTTTATTTCCATCTGACAGTCCTGTTTCTATCTCGACTTCACCGGACAGAACGCCATCTTCCCCTTTTTGGGTATAGACAAAAGAATGATTTCCCCGCTCCTGTACTGCCTCCGCTGGAAGCGTCAGGATATTTTCCTTTTCTTCTACGACAATCGTTGCCGTGGCATTCATCCCCGCCAGCATGGATTCCTTTTTCGGAAAGGTGACTTCTGCGGTATATTTCGTGACGCCTCCATTATTGCTCGCCGTATGATTGATCTTTGTAAGCTCTCCCTCAAACTCCTGCCCCTCCAGCGCATCTATCGTAACCGTTACCTTCTGTCCCTCCTCAATCGACAGAATATCCAGCTCATCAATATTCACGGAAAGACACATATTCTCATTTTTTGAAATCGTAAATGCCGTGGCCATAGAGGTATTTCCGCTTTCCTCCGAAGTATCGGAGCTGTCCCCGGCCGCTTCCGTCTGACTGCTGCTTCCTGAAAGTCCTGCCATACTTACGCCAGATACTCCTGCTGCCTGCCCGCTCTGGTTTTGCTGCTGCTTCTGGTTCGTTCCCTGTGTGTCATCCTGCTGGTTCCCGGAATTCTGACCGTTCTTCCCCTGCTGTGTTTTCTCATTCGGCTCATCCTGCCCCTGCTGACCGCTCTGGCTCTGCGGATCATCCGGATTTAGCTGATTCTCCGAATTCTGCTGTCCTCCCTGCGTTTCACTTTCGGGAGTACTTTCTGTCTCCTTTTCCGCCGTTTCAGGAAACAGAATGGTCAGTCTCAACGTATTCTGCTCACACTGTTCCCCAATCTCCCACTGTGTCATCTGCGCATTCGGATAGGAAAGCTGCGTTCCCTCCGGAATCACGAACTGATACCCGGCCCTGGCGGTCAGCTCAATCACCGCCGTATACCCTGTCTTTTCCGCAAACGTCCCGTCTGTCGGCGTCCATCTGATTTTTCCTGTATACTGCTCCGTCTCCGAAATGGACGACGCCGGAACTTTTCCAAAAACAGGCGTCTCCACGGATTCTGACAGTCTCCGGAACACTTCCTCCATATTGGTGATGCTCGTTACCTTCGGTTCCTCCGCAGACTCTGTCTCATTCCCGGCGCTTGTCAAAACGAATACCGCCGCCTGGTCTGCTTCCTTTGATGCAGAAGCTACATGGACTCCTTCGGAAGCTTCCCCTGCCCCGGAACCTGATTTTTCTGCTGTCACCTCCACACTTTCGACCGTTCCGTCATATTCTGCCCGGATCGTATGATCCTGGGAGAGCTGTGTCAGTATCTGCAAGGTTTCCGCAAGGTCGCTGCGCTTTGACAGAAGCTCCTGGTATTCTGTGGAGACCGGAACATCTTCCAGCTCTATCAGCGTAGAAGAAGCGCTGACCTTTTCATTTTCTTCCACGCTCACGGCAGACACTGTGCCCACACTTCCTGTAATCCCGATTGGCTGGTGAATATATAACACGCCGCTTCCGATTACATTTCCTTCCTGATCGGAAACTTTTACCTCTTCGTCAACCGCAGGACCATCATCCGTCAGGGTAACGATACACGTTTTTTCTGAAACGCTTTCTATCGTACCTTCTTTTGTATCACCGTCAGCCAGTGTGACCGTCACGGCGTCTCCGCTGCTCACACCGGAAACTTCTTTTAAAGTAATCGCCATCAGACCGTCAATCGAAAGTACCAGAACGGCTCCCTGCTCCTTCATCACCGACGCCACACGGTCGCCTTCTTCCGCATAAATTTTCTTTACTCTTCCCGCTACATAGGTTTTGATGTACGCAGATTCCTTCTCGTCCTTTTTCTCATTGATTTCTTCATCCAGACTTTTTAGTTCCTCCTGCACAGCAGACAATTTTTTCAAGATGGACGTCTGATTGACCGTTGCCAGCGCGTCCCCCTCCTTTACCGTATCACCGCTTTCCACCAGCACTTCTTCCACCGTAAGATCCGCCGGAATCTTTACCTCATTTGCCGTATCGTTTTTCAATGTTCCCGTGCCTGTCACCGTGGTCGAAATGCTCCCGGCAGTCACCTGCGTACGCATCGGCTCAGCCAAAGCTACAATTTCTATACTCTTGCGGCGAAATGCGAAAAAACACACGCCAGCTCCCACGATCAGAATCGCCGCCGGAATGCCGACTGCCATAATTCGTTTTTTTCTTCGGGTTGTTCCGTGCTTCATGATACGCCTCCTTCTGTCTCCTGTTCCTGGTCGCCCGGCTGCATTTTTCTGATCTTAATAGAAGAAACGGTTTCGCCATCCATCTTCACATGCAAAATGCTTCCTTCTTCTATATCTGCAAGAGAAGCTTCCTGGCTTTCGCCCCGCTCGTCCATTGTATAAACAGTCTCATCGGACACCGTAATCGTCTGTTCCTCTCCCGTTGTTTCCATCATGCCAGGGCCGTTTCCATCCGGTTCCTCTTTTTGTCCATGTTCGGGTGGCGTCTGTCCTTCCGAAAACTCTGGCGACTCCTCTCCTTCCGGCATGGTTTCACCTTCCGGAAGCTCTGTGGGCTCTTTTCTTTCCGGCATCGTCTCGCCTTCCGGAAGCTCTGGCGGCTTTCCTTCTTCTCCCCCGCCCGGTGTTTCATTTTCCATCTTCGGCATTTCCACAAGCGCCAGCGTAATTTCTTTCCCATTGATCTCCGTGACTTTCCCGGTAATGGTTCCTTCTTCCTGCCATGAATGGTTCTCCTGCGCCGAAACGCCTGTAGACATTTCTGCGTTTTCTCCCATCCCTCCTGCTTCTTTGTTCTGGCACCCTGCCAGGCAAAGCGCCGTTAGCGCTATGCACAAAATTTTCCCTGCTTTCTTTCTCGCCATCATCCAATACCCTTTTAAACCTTCCTGCAATCGTATTCTGTTATGGCTTATCATAAAGAAAAGTTTTGTTCATTCTATGAAAATCCTGTGATGAATGCTTGAAAAACATTTGGCTTTTGGACTTGAATGCAAATCACGGTTTGGCGGGATGTCTGCGTTCATTCCATACGCAGGCCGGGGGGAAACGTATCTCACGCAAACGGGGGCAGGGAATTCGGAAACTAACTCCCAAGAATGTGCGGGTTCATCGCGAGAGCGCTCTTCACCTCGCACTTTCTAAGGAGT
>CAJKKX010000264.1 GCA_905200565.1 uncultured Lachnospiraceae bacterium | reverse complement strand
CCAGAGCCTCAGCGGTTCCATCTCACTCTTTTCTTCCTCACCGCCAATGTATGGAATGATATTTTCTACCATCTCCGGCCAGTCCTTAAAGGTTTTTCCGGCGCCGGAGATTGCCTGATACGTGGTAGCCACAACCTCATACGGTTCAAACTCCTTCCATGCGGTCAGCACCGGCGCATAGCTCTGGATAGAACAGTTCGGTTTCACGGCAATAAATCCTCTTGTCGTGCCCAGACGCTTTTTCTGAAACTCGATCACGTCAAAGTGTTCCGGATTAATTTCCGGAACGACCATCGGCACGTCCGGCGTCCATCTGTGGGCGCTGTTATTGGACACGACGGGGGTCTCCGTCTTTGCATACTCTTCCTCTATTTTCTTAATTTCATCTTTCGACATATCAACGGCAGAGAAGACAAAATCAACGCTGGAAGCGACTCTCTCTACTTCGTTTACATTCATAACAACAATATTTTTTACTGCCTCCGGCATCGGCGTATCCATCTTCCATCTTCCGCCTACTGCTTCCTCATATGTTTTTCCTGCGCTCCGCGGGCTTGCTGCTAATGTCACTACCTCGAACCACGGATGGTTCTCCAGAAGCGAGATAAATCTCTGTCCTACCATGCCGGTAGCTCCTAAAATACCTACTTTTAATTTCTGTTCCATTTTTTCATTCTCCTCACATCGAACTTTTCGGACTCCGACGCTAATTTGTCTTTCTATAGCGTACATTTGTCTTTCTTTGAACATACTATACTATTTTTCGCCAAAAATCAAGAGCTTTTTCCGTTTCCGGCTTATTTTACATTCAGGCGTCTAAATTCAAACGATCAAATTCCGGCGCTTTCCAAGTACGCCCTGTGACATGCAAGAACCCTTTTCATCGCTTCCTCGCCCGGCGCCCCGATCGTCGTGCGCTTCTCCACGCAGTTCTTCATGCTGATAGCCTCATAAACATCCGCCCCAAATGCCGGACTGATCGCCTGGTATTCCTCCAATGTCATCTCATCCAGAGAGATGTTCTTTTCCAGGCAGTACAAAACCAGTTGTCCTACAATCCCATGTGCATCCCTGAACGGCACGCCATGATTTACCAGATAATCCGCCGCGTCCGTCGCATTTGTAAATCCATTCTTCGCACTGTTTTCCATGCGTTCCTTATTGACTTTCATGGTGGCGATCATACCGTTAAACAGAGCAATACAGCCTTTTACCGTATCAATCGCATCAAAAGTCAGCTCCTTATCCTCCTGCATATCCTTATTGTACGCCAGCGGAATTCCTTTCATGGTCGTCAATATGGAGATCAGCGCGCCATAGACCCGCCCGGTCTTACCACGCACCAGTTCTGCGATGTCCGGGTTCTTTTTCTGCGGCATAATACTGCTTCCCGTACTGTAGGCATCATCCAGCTCTACAAATTGATATTCATTACTGTTCCAGATAATGACCTCTTCCGAAAAGCGGCTCAGGTGCATCATAACCGTAGACAGCGCAGAAAGCAGCTCGATCAGATAATCTCTGTCCGCCACGGAATCCATACTGTTTAACGTCGGCCCGTCAAATCCCAGAAGTTCAGCAGTATACGCCCGGTCCAGAGGATACGTCGTTCCTGCCAGAGCGCCCGCCCCAAGTGGACAGAGATTCATCCTTTTGTAAATATCCGCAAGTCTCTGCCTGTCCCTCTTAAACATCTCAAAATATGCCCCTGCGTGATGCGCCAGCGTAATCGGCTGCGCTTTTTGCAGATGGGTAAACCCCGGCATAAAGGTATCCAGATTTTCTTCCATAATCTTTAACAGTGTTTTTAAAAGCTCTTTTAACAGCGCGTCCAGTTCCCGGATCTCATCTCTGGTATAAAGCTTCATATCCAGAGCCACCTGATCATTCCTGCTTCGTCCCGTGTGAAGCTTCTTTCCCGCGTCTCCGATACGGTCGATCAGATTTGCCTCTACGAAACTGTGAATATCCTCATATTCATCCGTAATCTCCAGAGTACCGTTTTCCACATCACGGCAGATTCCCTCCAGCCCCTCCAGAATCCGGGTTTTCTCCTCTTCTGTTAAAATCCCCTGCTTCGCCAGCATCTTTACATGCGCCATACTGCCCTCGATGTCCTGTCTGTAAAATTTCTGATCAAAGGAAATCGAAGCATTAAAATTGTAAACCAGTTGATCCGTCTCTTTTGTGAAACGTCCGCCCAATAACTGTGCCATTTTCTTTTCCTCATTTCTGTGTATGTTCATTTCTGTTCCGGACGGTATTTCTCTGTACCGTCCGCACTTTCCAGCTTTCTCAAATCCTGTTCAGTTTATCACACTTCTCTTTGTTCTACAAGTGCCGCTTCCCGCTCTCTTTTCGAAAACACACATCCACAGTAGTCTTGCCGGTAAAGCCCGTATTCCCTGGATAGTTCCACGGAACGTTTATATCCGTCTTTCTTCTTAAAATCCGAAGGCAGCCAGCCAATCCCGTATTCTTCTGCCAGCTTTTCCCCAATGGCATTCAGCTTCTGCGCATTTTTCAACGGACTGATCGTCAGTGTCGTTGTAAAATAGTCAAAGCCTTTTTCCTTCGCAAGCTTCGCCGCTTCCCGAAGCCGGAGCTCATAGCAGCGGAAACACCGCTCTCCGCCTTCTTTTTCCTTTTCAAGCCCCTTCGCCATCCCGTAAAACCGTTCCTTGTCATAGCGCCCTTCCTCAAAGCTTATCGGATTGACTGCGGACATCCGTTCAATCAGACTTTTCTGCTCCTCCACCCGTTTTCCATATTCCTGCTCCGGATAGATATTGGGGTTATAATAAAATACGGTAATTCTGAAAAATTCCGACAGATATTCCAGCACGTAGCTGCTGCACGGCGCACAGCAGCTATGAAGAAGAAGGGTCGGAACCTTCTGTTCAGAGGTATTCTCCAATAAAATGCTTTCCAGTTCTTTTTGATAATTTCGTTTCATCACCAATCCTCCTGCCGCTCCTATTATACACCTTTTGCGCCCGTTTTCCATACAATAAACCAGAAAACAACGCTCTGTGGTCAGGAGGTATTTATTTATGGAACCATTACTCGAACTTCGTGACATTCATTACGCATACCACAGCATTAACGGCGAAACTCAGGCCTTATCCAATATATCGTTTTCCGTCAGCGACGGGGAATTTATCGCTATCGTAGGTCCCAGCGGCTGCGGCAAATCCACGCTTCTCTCCCTGATCTGCGGTCTGATCGCCCCGGAATCAGGCACGATTCTGCTGCGCGGCCGGGAAATGAAGGATTCCCACACGGAAATCGGATACATGCTTCAAAAAGACCATCTCTTTGAATGGCGCACGATTTATCAAAATGTCATGCTCGGTCTGGAAATACAGAAGAAAATCACGGCGGAATCCAGGGAAAGAGTTGAAAAAATGCTCTACACCTACGGCCTCTCCCGCTTCCGTGACTGCCGTCCTTCCGAACTTTCCGGCGGAATGCGCCAGAGAGCCGCGCTTATCCGTACCCTGGCTCTGAATCCGGATTTACTGCTTTTGGATGAGCCTTTTTCCGCTCTGGATTATCAGACCAGACTCTCTGTCTGCGATGATATTGCTTCTATTATTAAGAAAGAAAACAAGACGGCGATCCTGGTGACACACGACCTCTCAGAAGCCATCAGCGCTGCTGACCGGGTCATCGTGATGACTTCCCGTCCGGCCCGCATCCGATCTATCGTGCCCATACACATGGAAATGACCCGCCGCACGCCCTTAAAATCCAGGAACGCCCCGGAATTTAAAGATTATTTTAACCAAATCTGGAAGGAGATGAATAAAAATGTCTGAACTTTCTGCAAATCAGAGACATTATCTGAAAACCCTGAAAAGGCAGAAACAGTGGGTCATTTTCGCCCGAATTCTGCTGTTCGCCGCCTTCTTTCTCTTATGGGAAATATCCGCCCGCCTCGGCTGGGTC
>CAJKKX010000263.1 GCA_905200565.1 uncultured Lachnospiraceae bacterium | reverse complement strand
CCCCCTGCTTTACGAAAAAAGAAGGCTTCTTCCTGCCACAGAATGATATTCTGTTTGAACCGGTATTTAAAGAAGCCTACAAAGATAAAGTTTCTTATTTTCAGTGTACGGAAAAGTTTCTGCAGGATAAGGAACAGATGCTCCGCTATCTGCGGCATCTCGTCTCCGCTATCTGAAGCAGCATCTCTGCTATCGGAAACCCGGCGTTTCAGCTGTCTGTAAAACAGCCTGTCCTGCACGTCTGTTTTCCGTAAAATTCCACCAAAAAAGGATACCCACAACGGATATCCTTTTTCTTATGCTTTATGCTTATTCTGCATCTTCCTCTGCCGGTGCTTCTTCTTTTGCAGAAGCATTCTCCAGAGCCTTCATGCTGAGGCTGATCTTCTTATCTTCCCCATTGAAATCGACTACCTTTGCTTCGATTTCCTGTCCTACCTTCAGAACATCCGACGGCTTCTCTACATGATCGTGAGAAATCTGAGATACATGGAGCAGCGCATCAACACCCGGCTCCAGCTCTACAAAAGCGCCGAAATCTGTCATTCTTGCCACGCGTCCGGTAACAACATTGCCCGCCGCATATTTCTCTGCCGCAGTCAGCCACGGATTCTCGTCCTCAAACTTCAGGCTGAGTGCGATCTTGCTTCCATTGATGTCCTTGAGAAGGACTTTCAGCTTATCGCCTACGTTAAAGATCTTTCTCGGATTGTCAACTCTGCCCCAGGACATCTCGGAGATATGAAGCAGACCGTCTGCTCCGCCAAGGTCTACGAACGCACCGAAATCTGTGATGTTTTTGACAACACCCTCAACAACATCGCCGACATGGATTCTCTCAAACAGCTCTTTCTGCATCTCTTCCTTCTTCGCAACCAGAAGCTGCTTACGGTCGCCGATGATTCTGCGTCTGCGCGGATTGAATTCCGTGATAACAAACTCGATCTCCTGATCAGCAAATTTCTCCAGATTCTTTTCATAGGTATCGGACACCAGGCTTGCCGGAATAAATACCCGCGCCTCATCTACCACAACGCTCAGACCGCCGGACAGTACCTGCGTAACAGTTGCTTTCAGTACCTCATGGTTGTTGAAAGCCTCCTCCAGTCTCTTGTTGCCCTTCTCAGCGGCAAGCTTCTTGTAGGTAAGCGCCACCTGACCGTCTCCATCATTTACCTTGAGTACCTTTGCTTCCATCGTATCGCCGACTTTTACGACGTCTCTGAGATCAACGCCTGCATCGTTTGTATATTCATTCTTCGAAATGATGCCATCTGCTTTGTAGCCGATGTTCAGAACGATCTCATCTTCTTTTACGTCGATGACTGTTCCCTCAACGATTTCTCCATTGTGAATTGTTTTCAGTGATTCCTCCAGCATTTGTTCAAAACTCATTTCTGACATATGTTTGAACCTCCTTAATAATATGATTGGGGGTAGATGCCCCTGCAGTAATACCTACGCAATCGACAGGAGGTAATAATATTGGCTCCAAGTCTACAAGTGTCTGTATATAGTAAGTATTTTCGCATTCTTTTTGGCATATCTCAAATAGCTTCTGTGTATTTGAACTGTGCCTGCCGCCAATAACAATCATAGCGCCCGCCCGCTTTGCAATCTGCGCCGCTTCGCGCTGACGTTCGTCGGTTGCACTGCAGATCGTATTGATAGCATTACTATCATAACCCTTTTTAGAAATAATTTCAACTAAATTTTTGAATTTATTGTTGTTAAATGTCGTCTGTGATACGATGCACAGATTTTTTCCGGCTTCCGGGACGAAGCCTTCCGCTTCTTCCTCAGTGGCGATCACCGTCGTCTTTCCCACACACCAGCCTTTGATTCCCTCAACTTCCGGATGGCTGTCGCTTCCGATAATTACGATCTGTTTTCCTTCCCTGCTTTCTTTTTCCACTATCCGATGTATCTTTTTCACGAACGGACAGGTGGCATCTACCAGCTCCAGCCCTTTTTCCTGGATCAGGCGGTAAATATCCCTGCCCACTCCATGGGAACGGATAATAACCGTTCCACTGGCAAGCTGTTCCAGCTCACGGCGCGACTCGATGACACGTACGCCCCGCGCCTCCAGATCCTTCACGACCTCCTCATTGTGAATGATCGGACCATATGTGTAAATAGTCCCTTTTTTCTTTTCCGTCTGCTCGTATACTTTATCGACTGCACGCTGTACGCCAAAGCAAAATCCGGCTGTTTTTGCAACGATTACTTCCATCTTTATTTCTTTTCCCATCTGCAGAGTGATTTAATCTTTTCTGTCACCTCATCAATTGACATATCTGAGGAATCCAGAAATACGGCGTCCTCCGCCTGCATCAGCGGAGCAATTTCGCGGTGCATGTCCTGCTCGTCGCGCATAATGATATCCTCCCGGATCTCCTCAAGGCTGCAGGAGATTCCCTTTGCCTCCAGCTCCCTAAAACGCCTCTCTGCTCTTGTATCAGCGCTCGCCGTCAGATAAATCTTGAGCTGCGCATCCGGCAGGATATTCGTGCCGATATCCCTTCCGTCCATCACAACGTCGTGCGTGCGTGCCAATTCCTTTTGCAGATCCAGCAGCTTCTCCCTCACACAGGGGAGCGCAGCCGCCTTCGATGCCATGTTTCCCACTTCTTCCGTGCGTATCAGCCCGGACACATTTTCTCCATTTAACAGCATCTGCTGTTCCCCATCCCGGTAAGCGATGGATACCCGGATTCCCGGCAGCGCCTCCGACACCCGTGCCTCATCTTTCGCATCGATGCCGCAGCGAAGCAGCGAGAGCGCGATTGTGCGGTACATCGCCCCGGTATCCACATAAATGAAAGAAAGCTCCTTTGCAACCCTTCTGGCAATGGTACTTTTTCCTGCACCTGCCGGTCCGTCTATCGCAATATTATACGTCATACTACCTCCTGTGCTGTGTCTTCGGCGGCGCATCTGATGTTCAGACCGTTCTGTCGCCCGACCGCTGCCCTGCCTTCGTCCTCCTGCTGTGTATTCGCCGCAGCCAGATGCACACCAGCCGCGTAACCGGTAGACCAGGCAATCTGCAGATTGAAACCGCCCGTCAGTGCGTCGACATCCAGCACCTCGCCTGCAAAATACAAACCCTGCACCAGCCTAGACTCCATCGTTGCCGGATTAATCTCTTTAACAGCAACGCCGCCCTTTGTAATAATAGCTTCATTATAATCTCGCAGCCCTGTCGCCGTCAACTCCAAATGTTTGATCTGATGGACAAAGCTTGTCCGCTCCGCGCGCGAAATCTCATTCACCTTTTTCTCCGGTGAAATCCCGGAAAGCTTTTGCATCACCGGCGTAAGCTTTGCCGGGAAGAGATTCCCGATCACATTTTTGAATTGTTTGTTTTTCCCTTCTTCGAATTCCCGCAGCAGCCTTGCGTCAAGCTGCTCCTCGCTCAGCGCCGGTTTCAGGTCGATCACCAGCTTTAGCTCCTTCTGGCGCAGCTTTTTCTGCACCGCCGCACTCGCCGTCAGAACCAGCGGACCGGTCACGCCGAAGTGTGTGAACATCATTTCTCCAAAGTCCTCATAGAGACGCTTCGCTCCGTCATAAACAGAAAGCCTGACATTCCGAAGTGAAAGTCCCTGCAGTTCCTTCACAAACGCTTCTTTTGCATTAAACGGCACCAGCGAGGGATACTGCTCTGTCACCGCATGGCCGCATTCCTTAGCAAAGCGATAGCCGTCCCCGGTGGAACCGGTACTCGGGTAGGAAAGTCCGCCGGTCGCCACGATCACGGCATCGCTGCAGACCTTTGTCCCATCCGCAAGAAGGATTCCCGCAGCGGCTCCGTCCGCAGTGAGCACCTCCCGAACCTCTGTATTGAAATGAATGTGTACCCCGGCGTCGCGCAAAGCGCGCCGCAATGCATCGATCACATCCGCTGACTTGTCGGAAACCGGAAACACACGCTGACCGCGCTCTGTTTTGGTCTTGCA
>CAJKKX010000262.1 GCA_905200565.1 uncultured Lachnospiraceae bacterium | reverse complement strand
TACGGTGGACGAAGCTCTGGAAGCGCTGAAAGGAGTTATCCGGGCGGGCGACACCGTGCTGGTGAAGGCGTCCCATGCAATGCATTTTGAAAAAATTGTGGAGGCACTTACAAAAAGATAATTTATAAGGAGGATATGGATATGAAGAAGAAACTTGTCAGCAGTATGATTCTTGCACTGGCGACTGTGCTTGTCAGTGCGGTTCCGGCGATGGCGGACAGCCGCAAGGTAGTTACGCTGGGCGCGGATCTGTCGCAGGATCAGAAGGACACCATGATGCGGTATTTCGGCGTGACCTATGATGGGGTAGATGTTATTTACATCAACAATACCGATGAGAGAAACCATCTTGGCTCTTATGTTCCGCTGGAGCAGATCGGAAACTATACATACAGCTGTGCGCTGGTAGCGCCGACCAGCTCGGGCGGCATCCAGGTAAAGACGGCAAATCTGGAGTGGGTAACATGCAATATGATCGCGTCCACCCTGTCAACCTCCGGCGTGACAAACTGCCAGGTAGTTGCGGCGTGCCCGTTTAAGGTATCCGGTACCGGAGCGCTCACCGGCGTTATCATGGCTTACGAGCAGGCGAGCAAACAGACGCTCGATCCCGTTAAAGTAGAGCTTGCAAACCAGGAGCTGGTGACGACCGGAAATCTGGCAAACGAGGTCGGACAGAGCAAGGCGACTGCGGTGATCAATGAGACGAAGATCCAGGTTATTGAAAAGAATGTCACAAATATTGAAGAAATCACGAATATTGTCAATGAGGTGTCGAATGATTACGACATCACTATCAATGACGATCAGAGCGAAGAGATCGCAGAGCTGATGCAGCAGATCGCGGAGCAGGAGTACGACATCATCCAGCTGCAGGCAACGCTGGAGCGCGTACAGGCAAACGTAGCCGGCGACGCGGGCGCTTCCGAGGAAAAGCAGCAGGAGGCTGAGCAGCGCGCACAGGAAGCGGAAGCGGCCGCCGAGGAAGCTGCGAAGGAGGATCTGGAAGAGGATGATGACGGCGCAGTGATCGTGGTTGACGATACAGAGGAAGACAATATTCTGGATAATACCGATCCTTCGGCACTGGAAGGCGACGGAATCGTTGTTTCCGAGGAGGACACCACGCAGACTGTGCAGGAGCAGTCTGAGCAGGAGACGGAAAATGAATTCGGCATCCCGGAAGCAACCGATGATGGAACGATCAACATAGAAGATCCGGTATTCACGACAGACGAAACGGAAGCAGAAGAGACCGAAACACAGCAGGGTGACGATGTGCTGATCCTGGATAATACCGATGATGCGTCTGAGACGGAGGCGCCGCAGGAGACCGACCCGGCAGTGCAGGAAACGGAGGCACAGGAAACAGAACCGGCTGCGCTGGAGACGGAAGCACCGGAAACAGAGCTGCTTGAGGAGCCGGTCGTTGTGGCGGAGGAAAATCTGCAGGGTGAGGACCGTGCGCTTTATGATGAAGTGAAGGCGGATCTGGATCTTGCGTTTAGCAGCACGACGGTCAACAGCGAGGACGGCACGTCGCAGGTATATCTTACGGAAACGGCGGCGCAGGTTCTTCCGAAGAAGGTAGAACAGTATCTCATGAAGGTGCTGACGCTGGGCGTGGATTCCGTAGAGATGGAAGAAGCAGTAGATCCGACGATCAGCCAGACGATTATTGAAGATACCGAAGCACAGGCGCCGGATAAATCCTATGAGGATGAGGAGATGGTGCAGCTCGACAAATACGTGAGAAGACTGATCTTTATGGATTCCGAAAACTTCCTTGCAGACAGCTATCTGGAGGACGCGGACAAGGTGGTCCTTTACGATCGCATCATGGGAGTTCTCGAGGATGCTTATAAAGTAGAGGATACCGTGGATGAGCAGGAAGCGGCAGACGCGGAGAGCCTGGATGAGCCGGATGCGGCGGATGGAGCAGAGTTTGAATTTGATGAGAGCGGCGCGGAAGATCCTGACGCGGAAGTGCTCGATGAATTTGCGGATTTCGAGGAAGAGATGGGAAATTTCTAGGAAGAGATGGGAAATTTCCAGGAGAAGCTTTTTGGGATAACAGAATTATGGCTTGGAGGCGTTAAAAAGGAGCTGCGGCAGAAATGCCGCGGCTCCTTGGTTTTTTGATAAATTTGTCAGGAAACTGTATGATTGTTTAGCATGTCCTGGATCACACTGCGGGTATAGGCGCCAAGAAATTTTTTCTCTTCCTTGCTCAGCTCTTTCGGATAAATTGGCTTGCCATATTCCAGGGTGACATGCACCGGTTTGATTTTTGGAATGTGATTTTCAAAAATATTGTCGGAATTTGTGATCGCCATCGGAATGATCGCACAGCCTGTTTTCTCCGCCATCTTCAGACTGCCTTCTTTAAATGGAAGCAGCTCCGGCTCATGGTTTCTGGTGCCCTCCGGAAAGATGCAGATGGAAATTCCGTCTTTGATTTTCTGGATACCGGTGAGGATTGTTTTTAATCCCTGTTTAATATCCGTCCGGTTCAGAAACAGGCAGTGCAGACGCTTCATCCAGGTGGAGAGCAGCGGGATCTTTTCCATGCTGTCCTTTGCCACGTAGCCGGTCAGTCCCGGACAACGGCAGTAGGTCATCAGAATATCAAAATAGCTTCTGTGGTTTCCAACATAGAGAACCGCTTCGTCCTTTGGAACATTTTCGTAACCGATTACCGTGATTTTCGCCCCGGTTTCCCAGAGAATAAACCGGAACACGGCCTGAATGATCCGCAGGGAAGAAATATCCCGCGCGCGCGGATTGAATTTTCCGATGATCCATTCCACAATCAGAATTGGAATGGAAAGAATCAGAAAACCGATAACAGTAACTGCAACAATGAGAAAACGTATCATGATATACAAAGCCTCCCTTGAAACATACACGGCGCCGGGCAATGACGCACTTTTGCGTCTGCTCCCGGTGCCCGGTCGTTTGTGCTGTGTTTAGTATACAGAAAAACCGGTCTGGTGGCAAGTATTTTGGAAAAAGGAATTTATTTTCTACTTGCATTATAAACAATAACATATTATAATTAATATACAACATTAAAATAAATATTGCAAAATGGAAGGATCTGTGATATGATAAGCTCATTGAAAATGTGTTATCTGTAGTTTCTGGATTACAATTCAAAGCCGTTCGGCTGCACATTTCAGAAAAATCAAAATGAATGCATGGAGGAGCTTATTTGCAGGAAAAAGATATTATTTTAAAAGAGTATCAGGAAAACAGCCGGCATTTCTGTGACTTTGTAAACGGTGTGCTGGCACCGGTAATCACTATCGTGTTTTATTATGGAGCACAAATCTGGAGCGGACCGACAGATTTGGCTGATATGGTGAAGATACCGGAGGAGTTTAAGTGGTTGAAAAAGTATGTCAGACCATATGCCATGCTTCTGGTTACGCCGGAAAATGTGGATGCGGCATGGTTTTCGGGAGGCTGGCGAGAGGTATTTGAAATTCTGCAAAGGCGGAATGACGAAAAAGAAATGCAGCGTTATCTACAGGAAAAACGGGATATATACGAAGCATTGCCGGAGGATACCAATCGTCTGATTTTTGCATTGACAGGACATCTGGATTACTATAATGATTTAAAAAGGAAAGGAGAGCGGGCAATTATGTGCAAAGCGTTTGAGGACCATTATAAATCTGGAGTAGAAGAAGGAAAAATTATTGGAATAAGCCAGGGAATAAGTCAGGGAATAAGCCAGGGACTCAGTCGGGGAATCGGGGCGATGATACGGGAAAATCAGGAGGAGGGAAAAACAACGGAATCAATTGCAGACAAGCTACAGAAATATTTTTCGCTGAGCCGGGAGGAAGCGTTGGGTTATATCAGATGTAAGCAGAAATAATTTTACAAATTGCTAAAACCGCATTATACTATCCTTATAGATTGTAATGTTGCCGGACAGGAGGCGTCAGGACTCTTTGATACGGCGGCAGGAAGAACTT
>CAJKKX010000261.1 GCA_905200565.1 uncultured Lachnospiraceae bacterium | reverse complement strand
TGAATACCATTGCATCACCTCCTGACAACCATTCCATATTGTTTTGTTTTTAATATTATATGATATATAATATATATTGTCAACCATAAGTATGCAATTTCTGTCCTCTTCTTTCAGCCTTTGACAAAGCAACAGGGCGCCCCGCTTCCGGGACGCCCTGCCTTGCATCATTTCTTATTTTACCTTTACTTTCTTTCCAGCGCCCGCTTTTCGCAGTTTCTTAAGCAGAGCTGCTTTCTGTTTCTTATTCAGCTTCTTTGCGCTTACTGTCATTTTAGCGGATGTTTTCTTAAAGGCGCCTGTTTTTATGGTATTTAAAGCCTTTCCTTTTAGCTGCACGCTTTTCAGATTCTTGCAGCCCATAAATGCCTGTTTTCCGATTTTGGAAACATTGGAACCGAGAATAACCTTTTTCAGTTTGCTGTTTCCTTTCATGACCTTATCGCCAATCTCCGTGACTTTGTAGGTCTCACCGGAGATTTTAACGGTTGCCGGAACACTTAATTTTACTGCCTTTTTATTTTTTACGCCGACAAGCTTTGCAGTCTTCTGCTTTTCATCTGTCACCTGATAGCGTCCGCTTCCTACCGGTATCACTGTGTCAGTGGCCTTTTTCAGATTTTTCTCCGCCGTATTCAGATTGATCAGAAGCTGATTCAAAGTCTTTGCGTCCGTCGTGTCATTTGCCGCTTTTGCCGACTGATATGCTTTCACATAAGCATCCCAGCTTGCCTGTGTATAGTCCTTCTGTCCTGCCTGGTAAACGACTTCCGTTTTCGCAAGGGCTGCGTCCAGATTTGCCTTTGCCGCTTTTCTTTCTGCGTCCTCTGCTGTCTGATTCGTCTGAAGGTTCTTTTCTGCCGTATTCAGAGCTTCCAGAAGCTGCTTTAAAGTCTTTGCGTCTGTCGTGTCATCTGCCGCCTTTGCCGCCTGATATGCCTTTACATAAGCATCCCAGCTTGCCTGTGTATAATCCTTCTGTCCTGCCTGATAAACGGCTTCCGTTTTTACAAGGGCTGCGTCCAGATTTTCCTTTGCCGCTTTTCTCTCTGCTTCTGCCGCTTCCGCCGCTTTCACAAGCCCGGCCTTCGCTGCCCGGATCTGTGTCAGGGCCTCTTCGATTTCTGTAATCGTCGCTGCATTCTTAAAGCTGTTTTCAATCCTCTGGATCTCTGCTTCATATGCTTTACGTACTTCCTCCGGATAAGCGGACGTGTCAAAGGTTTTCGCCTCTGCGATGCTGTCAGCCAGCTCCTTTTTCTCAGCTTCTGTCGCTGACAGGTTCGAATCCTGCGTAAGCGTTGTATTAAAAGTAATCTCCTTGCTGTCCACTGCGTCTTTTCCGGTCACCGTCGCCGTATAGGTCTTTCCGGCGTCCAGTCCGTCCACAGAAACTGTTCCGTTCTCTGCATATTCTGCCGTTCTGGAAACGCTTCCCCCGTCAGCCGTAAGTGTCAGCGTCACATTCTTTAATCCGTTCGTATAACCTGATAAAGCGCTCATGTCAAAAGAAGCGCGGGCTTCTCTGCGTGTCACCTCAGCAGCAATACCAGAAGTTCCTGTCCAGTCCGCCAGGGCATACTCATAATTTGCCAGCTCAGAAGTTGGTACATACATCCCCAGCTCTTTAATGATCTGCTGGAACATGCTCATATTGCCTCTTCCATTCGGATGTACGTTATCTACCAGCCATCCATAGGCGCCCGTTCTTGAAATATTGTCGTTTCTCACATTATTCCTGTAATCCAGCCACTCCTGTCTGTGATTTACAACCACAATATTCAATCCTGGAATCTCTTCCCTCATTTCACTTGCCACGTCATAAATAGCCTCAAATTTTGCTTCATATCCGCTATGCGCACTGTCTCCAATCATTTCACATGGAACACGGAGTACAACGCTGCTTTCCGCATTGTTTTCATGAATCTTTCTTACCAGTTCTTTATAGCGATCTTTAAACTGCTCTACCGTGATACCATTTGTGGATGCGTTTCCGTTTGCCGCTACCGTATTCTCACCCCTCACAGAAGTATCGTTCGTCCCAAGCATGATCATAACCACATCTGGATTATGCTGTTCCAGACGTGTGTCTATCTGCGCCAATGTTGTGGCAATTGTGGCATTCGATACTCCGGTATTCAGCACCACATCATCTGTCCTTCCAATCTCATCCAGATATTTCGCAAACATCTGCGGTACATTGTCATATCCCTGTGTCACAATACCATGCGTAATACTGTCACCCATAAACAAATACGTTACTGGCTTTT
This sequence comes from uncultured Lachnospiraceae bacterium, assembly GCA_905200565.1. The sequence continues at coordinate 1,729 of CAJKKX010000261.1, read as the reverse complement.
CACTCGTCAGAAGCTTCTGAATCTTTTCATTTACAGAAACATTTCCATCTCTGTGTTCCTGGCTCACGCCTTTTTCTCCATCAAGCACAGTGATGCTGACCGGCTGATAAGCTTCTTTTACCTCTCCCCTGCTCTCATCACACACATCCAGAACATAGGCTTCACCCTGTTTCAGGCCGCTGATGGAAAACGCTGTCTGTCCCGCAGCTACGGAGCCTGAAATTTTCTGCCCCTTCGTATCAGTCAGCACATAAGAAAGCTTCGCACTGCTTCCGCTAATCGAGGACGGCTCCACCTGCACCTGTACGCTATCCGTTCCTGCGGTCACCTCTACTGCGGCCGCTGCATCCGCTTTCTTCCCTACTACATAAGAACCTCCCTGAAGCTGGAAATTAAAATTGGTAGCTCCGCCGATTCCAAGTGTAGATTTCACCTGATTGGCCACGGTCTGATGCCCTGCTGGACTCAGGCTTCCGTCTGCCTGTACAAGATCGGAAGCAAGCCCGGAAATATTCACGACTCTGGTACGTTTCGCCGAAACCTCGTTGATTGCTTCTACATATGCGGCGATCTGTCCGGCCGCCCCGGCGTTCGTCGACGGATAAGGCGTGATAATAAACGGAATCTTATCATCCTCATAAATCCTGTCTACCAGAGCCTTCAGCGCCGTCTTGAATGCAGGAATCCCATCCGTCCCTTTTGTATAGTCCGCAGCTCCTACTATGATACCTACTGCTTTCGTTCCGTACGGTGCAATCATCGTATCATACTTTTCAAGAACGGTGGCTACATCCGCATTCCTCTTTGCTGTATTAAAAACAAAACGGCTTCTTTCCACATAACTTCCGCCCGCACGCAGATTATCCTCAAACAATCCGACAAAATTACGTGTTGTTCCGCTGGTTTTAAAATCCGCCACTCCTTCTGTCCCTCCGGTAAACAGCCAGGTATTCCTGCTTCCTGACGCGGTCATCACGCCAAAACTATCATATTCTGCTCTGTCGCTTGCCGTAATTTGCTGAAGTTCTTGCACGGTGTACGCTTTATTGATTACGGTCACGAAATCAACGCTTCCCTCCAGCGCCGCCATTGCTTCTTTGTCCGAAATTTTAAATCCGCTTGCTCCAATCTTCAGCGCAGAATACGCAACGTCTGAGCGCTGGTTAAACCCAGGTACAAATCTCTGATACCATGTGGATGCGTACTGATTTGTTCCATAAATATCCGTTCCGCCATCAATCACGATACGCAGATTATTCTCTGTTTTCGCCTTCGAAGGCAGGAAACTCAACGCCATCGTATGATAATTTCCATCATTCAGGGTAGCGCTGCTAAACGTCCCGATCAGCCCGGAAACATCACTTCGTGGAGCAATACGAACATTTCCGTTCAACAGGCCGATAACCATATCCGTACCGTCTGTCTTATCTCCGGTACCGGCTCCAAACAGAAGAGCGCTGCCCGTCTGCGTAGTCTTGAACCGGATGATAACCGTCTGATCATCACTTCCTGTACGCAGGTTATTCAGAACGCTTATGTAATCCGCATTGCCGGAGTAATCCACCCCTGTTCCATTAAAAGTCTCTTTTGACAGATCAATATCCAGCGCCTTTTTGCTGGCTGCATAAACCGCCCTGGCTTCCTCCCTGACAGAAGCCAGCGTAACCGCCGCCCTCTCGGTCCTCTCGATTACCACTTCTTCTGCCGCCTGCGCCGTAATTGGCATCTG
>CAJKKX010000260.1 GCA_905200565.1 uncultured Lachnospiraceae bacterium | reverse complement strand
ATCAAAACTTTTCAGGCTTGTCAAGAACTTTTTTCAACTTTTTTATTTCTTTTTCTCGTTTCGCCGTCTCTGATCGAGGCGACTTCCATATACTATCACTCCAATCTGCATTTGTCAACAGTATTTTTCTAAATTATTTAAATTTTTTATTTTGTTTTAAAAACTTTGTCAATTTATCAAATGTACTTTACCGCATCCTGCAAATTGCGCACGCCGATCATGCGGATTCCATCGATTCGCTCTGTCGATTTTAAAGATACCTGAGGCAGTATAACCGTTGAAAAACCAAGTTTCTTGGCCTCCGCTACTCTCTGCTGTGCCATGCTCACCCCCCGGACTTCGCCGCTCAATCCCACTTCTCCAAACGCAATCATTTTTTCGTCTAAAGCCCTGTCTCTGTAACTCGACACCAGAGCCAGCACGATCGCAAGGTCAATCGCCGGTTCATTCATGCGAATTCCCCCCGCAATATTCACATAAGCATCACAGGATGACAAGTGCAGACCCAGTCTTTTTTCCAGAACTGCCATCAACAGATTGACACGGTTGTAATCCGTTCCCACCGCTGTCCTTCTGGGCATTGCCATATGACTGGGACATACCAGCGCCTGAATCTCGATCAGGATGGGTCTGGTTCCTTCCATCGAACATGCCACGATAGAACCGGAAGCCCCCTGCGGTTTTCCATCCAACATAAATTCCGATGGATTTTCCACTTCCACAAGCCCTGTCTCCCTCATTTCAAAGACGCCAATCTCATTCGTGGAACCAAAGCGGTTTTTGACTCCTCTCAAAATGCGGTAGGACGCATGTCTGTCCCCTTCAAAATAGAGTACCGTATCCACCATATGCTCCAGGACTCTCGGCCCGGCCACGACGCCTTCCTTTGTCACATGTCCCACAATAAATACGGCAATTCCCATTCCTTTTGCGATTTGCATGAAAACTGACGTAGATTCCCGTACCTGTGACACGCTGCCCGGAGCCGAACCGACTTCCTCGTTGTACATAGTCTGTATCGAATCCACCACCAGAATTTCCGGTTTCACACGCTGAATGGCGCTTTTTATCATGGCCAGATTTGTTTCACAGAGCAGAAGTATCCCATCGCCTGCTTTCCCAACACGCTCCGCCCGCATCTTGATCTGCTGCAAAGACTCTTCTCCGGATACATAGAGTACGGTTTTTCCTCCCTGCGCCAGATTTTTGCAAATCTGAAGTAAAAGTGTTGACTTTCCGATGCCCGGATCGCCCCCCACCAAAACCAGAGAACCGGTAACAATCCCGCCTCCCAATACCCGGTCCAACTCTCCGCTTCCGGACGTCATTCTGCTCTCCTCTCCGCTTCGAATACTGGAAAGCCGGACTGGCTCGGCCGCTGTTTCCCGGTATGATGTTTTGGCTCCCGGTGATTTATCCACGATCTCTTCCGCGAAGGTATTCCATTCTCTGCATGACGGGCACTGTCCCGTCCATTTTGCGGACTCAAAACCACAGTTCTGACAAAAAAATACTGTCTTTTTCCCCTTTGCCATAATTCCTCCTCTTAAACTTGAGAATTAACCGTCAGAAAAAAATCCGTATCCGAAACGCCGCTTCCGGCATCCGTATACGGATTTTTCAATATCATTTACATTCTTTCAATCTTAATTTCCGCTTTTTCCTTCTCCACACTGTCAAGCTCCACGCCAAGCACCAGCTTTCCGCCCAGGTTCGTTTTCATCTCGCCGATTTCCCTGCCGTCCACAAACACCTGATACTGGGTATCCTCCTCCAGTTCCACCGTAATCTGAACATCCGTAGGGGCTTCTACCTCAAAAGTAAGTCCCCCTTCCGTGGCATTTAAATTCTTCACCGCGCTTCCCGGTACGGATTCGTACACGAACATACCATTTCGCTCCAGTTTGGTAATCTCCTTAAAAGTTTTTACTTTATACAAATCGCCCTTATGCTCAAAGTCCGATACCTTTGTTTTCTGATCCAGTTCATAATTTCCAAAGCTGATCGTCCCATCTGCTTCCGTGCGTATTAATTCACTGATTACTGCCATCCTTATATCCTCCTGGTCCTCTCTTGTGTTTCCAGAACAGCAAGCTGCCGTTCTTTTGAATGATAGTTAAATTTTATCATACTGCTGCAAAATTTTCTAGCCATTTCACAGACTTTCCAAAAATAATCGTCTCTTGGCCAAATTACACGTTCTCACGGTCAGCGCAGTAAATGCGCAGACCTGGCTGAACTGTTACAAATAATCTCATGCCTTTACAGAAAAGCGGATTTCTTTGCCGCGCGCTCCCACAGAAACGGTATCCCCTCTTTTTATCTTTCCCTCCAGGATTTCTTCTGCCAGCGCATCTTCCATCTTACTCTGAATCGCTCTTTTTAGTGGGCGCGCACCATACTTCGGATCAAAACCTGCCTCCTCGATCAGAATTTTTGCCGTGTTTTGTACTTTCATTGTAATGTCCATCTGCTCCTTGCAGCGCTTTACAAAGACATTCAGCAAGAGATTCACAATACTGCGGATATGCTCCTTATTCAGAGAATGAAATACGATCGTTTCATCAATCCGGTTTAAAAATTCCGGCCGGAACAACCGCCTGACTTCCTCCATGACCCTGCCCTTCATCACCTCATAATCATGTTTTTCATCATCCACGCTTCCAAATCCCAGTTTCTTCGGCGCTACGATGGACTGTGCTCCCGCATTGGACGTCATAATCAGAATCGTATTCTTAAAATCCACCTTCCGTCCCTGAGAATCCGTAATATGGCCGTCATCCAGCACCTGAAGCAGAATATTAAAGACGTCCGGATGCGCCTTTTCGATCTCGTCAAAAAGGATCACGGAATACGGGTTTCTTCTTACTTTCTCGCTGAGCTGCCCGCCTTCCCCATAGCCTACGTATCCCGGCGGTGAACCTACCAGTTTCGATACGCTGTGCTTTTCCATATATTCTGACATGTCCACACGAATCATGGCCTGTTCACTGCCAAAGACCGCTTCCGCCAGTGCCTTTGACAGCTCCGTCTTTCCTACGCCGGTAGGCCCCAAAAACAGGAAGGAACCGATCGGACGATTCGGGTCCTTTAATCCCACGCGCCCTCTTTTTACCGCCTTTGCCACAGCCGCGACCGCTTCTTCCTGTCCAATCACTCTCTTATGAAGCGTTTTCTCCAGTTTCAGCAGGCGAAGAGATTCTTTCTCCGCCAGGCGCTGTACCGGGATTTTCGTCCAGCCGGATACCACCTCTGCCACGTCCTCTTCCCCGACCATCAGCCCTTTTGACGCATTCTTTTTTCGAAGATTCGCGCGCTGGCGCTGAAGCTTTTTCTCCTGCTCTTCCTGTCCCCTCTGGATCGCCCCTGCTTTTTCAAAGTCTCCTTCTTTAATGGCATTTTCTTTCGCCTCTGCCAAATCTGCGATCTCTTTTTGCAGTTTCTCCAGATTTTCCGGAACCTGATACCCCTTTAACTGTTTCCTGGACGCCGCTTCATCCATCAGATCGATTGCCTTATCCGGCAAAAAGCGGTCGCTGATATAACGTTTGGACAATTCTACCGCCGCTCTTAAGGCTTCATCAGAAATGCTGACCCGGTGATACTTTTCATAGTTCGGCCGAAGCCCTCTTAAAATCTCAATGGCTTCCCCCTCTGCCGGTTCTTCCACCGTCACTGGCTGGAATCTTCGTTCCAACGCAGGATCTTTCTCGATATGCTTTCGATATTCTTCAATCGTCGTGGCGCCGATCACCTGAATCTCTCCCCGCGACAGGGCCGGTTTCATAATATTCGACGCATCCATCGCGCCTTCCGCACCGCCTGCTCCGATAATCGTATGCAGCTCGTCGATAAACAGAAGAACTTCCCGGCTCTCGGACGCCTCCGCCAGCACGCTCTTAATCCGCTCCTCAAACTCGCCCCGGTATTTTGAACCGGCTACCATGCTGGCCATATCCAGACTCACCACACGTTTTCCCCGCATCTGCTCCGGAACTGCCTCCGTCACGATACGCTGCGCCAGTCCTTCGA
>CAJKKX010000259.1 GCA_905200565.1 uncultured Lachnospiraceae bacterium | reverse complement strand
ATTTCATCGAGGGCTATATTAAGGACGATATCATGGAAAAGCTGCTGGAGTTTTTTCATTCGCTCACGCCGGACGATCTGCCGCAGAGCAGTCATGAGCTTTCACACAGTTACATCCCCTATGTGGAGGTGGATATGGTGGAGGAGAAGGAGCAGATCATCACAAACATTCTCTCCGGCATCGTCTGCCTGCTGATCGACGGCTATGAGAGATGCTTTGCGATCGACTGCCGTTCCTATCCGATGCGCAGCGTGGAGGAGCCGGACAAGGATAAGACGCTGCGCGGTTCCAAGGATGGCTTTGTGGAGACGCTCGTCTTCAACACCGCGCTGATCCGCCGGAGGATCCGAAGCCCGCAGCTTACCATGGAAATGCTTAGCGCCGGGGAAAGCTCCCGCACCAACATTGTACTCTGCTATATGCAGGGGCGTGCGGACGAGGCGCTGGTGGATAAGCTGCGCGAGCGGATCCGGACGCTTGCGATAGATGCCCTGCCGATGAGCCAGGAGAGCCTTGCGGAGGCGATCTACAAGCGAAAATGGTTCAACCCGTTCCCGAAATTTAAGTACACGCAGCGCCCGGACACCACCTCCGCCAGTCTTTTAGAGGGGAAGGTGGCGATCCTGGTGGACAACGCGCCGACGGCGATCCTGCTTCCGGTCTCCTTTTTTGATATTATGGAGGATTTTTATTTTCCGCCGCTCACGGGGAGCTATCTGCGTTTTTCGCGCTTTGTGATCGCGATCCTGTCGCTGCTTCTGACACCCGTCTGGCTTCTGTTTATGCAGAATCCGCAGTGGATACCGCCCTGGCTGGAATTTATCAATGTGGCGGACACCGTGCATGTGCCGGTTCTTCTGCAGCTTCTGATCCTGGAGTTTGCGATCGACGGACTGAAGCTGGCGGCGGTGAACACGCCGCAGACGCTCTCGACGCCGCTCTCTGTGATCGCCGGTATCGTGGTGGGAGAATTTGCGGTGAAATCCGGCTGGTTCAACAGTGAAACCATGCTCTATATGGCGTTCGTTGCGATCGCCAATTATACGCAGTCGAATTTTGAGCTTGGCTATGCCTTAAAGTTTATGCGCATCGTGCTGCTTGTACTGACCGGCATTTTCGGAGGCTGGGGATTTATCGCCGGAATCATTTTCTGCGTGCTCTGCATCGCCTGCAACCGCACCATCTCCGGCACCAGTTATTTATATCCCCTGATTCCATTTGATGGAAAGCAGCTTGCGCGCCGCCTTTTCAAAAAAAGGACTGTATAATATGAAAAAAAGAAGAGATATTAAATATTGTGAACGGCTTTGGAGCCTGCAAAATACGAGAAAAGGAGACAAAACTATGAAGCATGTAAAAGGAATAACGGGAACTTTGCTGGCACTTGCTCTTTCCGTGATCCTTGCGGGATGCGGGAACAACAGAAATGAAAACAGCTCTGCAACATCGGAAAACAGGACCAGCGAGAGCAGCGCGGTCCAGAAAACGACGGATAACACCACTGCGGCGGGCGAGAACACTGCCGGAAACGACGGTGCGGCCATCGACGACGGGAATGTGAACAGTGCAACGAACGGCACGGACAGAAACAATGCCGGCTATGACAACGAGAATGGGCTGAGTGAGATCGGCGAGGGCATCGGTGAGGTTGGCGATGGCATTATCGACGGCGCGGAGGATATCGTGGACGATGTGACAGGCAACCGGAACGACACGAACCGCAATAACAATAACGACACAAATGCAAATGATTCGGTCAAGACCAACCCCTAGACGCACGCGGTGGGCGGATGCACCCTTCTAATGAGGGGTGCGTTTACATAATATCTGATTATCTGCAAAAATTCCCGAAAAAAATTTAAAAAATTTGCACAAAAAACTACCACAATGGGAAAATATGTGGTACAATTTTAACATAGATTGAAAAAGAGAGGTGTAATTGTTATGGCAAAAGAAATGATTGCAATGCTTCTTGCTGGCGGACAGGGTTCCCGTTTATACGCGTTAACGCAGAAGCTTGCAAAACCGGCAGTTCCATTCGGCGGAAAATATCGTATTATCGATTTTCCGCTGTCAAACTGCGTGAATTCCGGGATTGATACCGTTGGTATTCTGACACAGTATCAGCCAATGGTGTTAAATGAGTACATAGGAAACGGCCAGCCGTGGGATCTGGACCGCCTCCATGGAGGTGTTCACGTGCTGCCTCCTTATCAGAAAGCCTCAGGTTCTGACTGGTATAAAGGAACTGCGAATGCCATCTACCAGAACATTCCATTCATCGAGAGCTACGATCCGGAGTACGTCATCATCCTTTCCGGAGACCAGATCTGCAAACAGGACTACAGTGATTTCCTACGCTTCCATAAGGAAAAGGGCGCAGAATTCAGCGTTGCGGTTATGGAAGTGCCGTGGGAGGAGGCATCCCGTTTCGGACTTATGGTGGCAGATGAAAATGACAAAATCACCGAGTTCCAGGAAAAACCAAAACAGCCGAAATCCAATCTGGCATCCATGGGTATCTACATTTTCAACTGGGATATCCTGAAAAAATATCTGATTGAGGACGAGGCAGACCCGAATTCTTCGAACGATTTCGGAAACAACATCATCCCGAATCTTTTAAAAGACGGACGCAATATGTACGCTTATCACTTCAGCGGATACTGGAAAGATGTAGGAACCATCTCCTCTTTGTGGGAGGCAAATATGGAAATCCTCGATCCGGAACACAGCGGAATTAACCTGTTTGACAATGACTGGAAGATTTACAGCCGAAACAGCGGAAAAACAGGCCATAAGATCACCGAAACCGCCGTTGTGGAAAACTGTATGATCACCGATGGCTGCCGTATTGCAGGTCATGTCAAACGTTCGATTCTGTTCTCCGGTGTAAAGGTTGCAGAGGGCGCAGAAGTAGAAGATGCCGTTATCATGGGAGGAACCGTGATCGAATCCGGAGCAGTCGTGAAACACTGTATCGTTGCGGAAAACGTTGTGATTGGCCAGAACGCCGTGGTAGGAGAAATGCCGCATGACGGTGAAAAAGGTGTTGCCACCATCGGATCCGGAATCCATATCGGTGAGCGTGCCAAAGTAGGACCAAATGCAATGGTAAATGCAAATGTAAAGGATGGTGAAGAAGAATGGTAAACGCAAATGCAGATGCACTGGGCATCATTTTCCCAAACAGCTATGATGATCAGGTACCGGATCTGGTAAACGAGCGTCTGATGGCCTCCATTCCTTTTGCCAGCCGTTACCGTCTGGTGGATTTCATCCTTTCCAGCATGGCCAACTGCGGAATTGACAATATTTCCCTGATTGTCCGCAGAAATTATCACTCCCTGATGGACCACCTGGGCTCAGGCCGCGAATGGGACCTGACGCGAAAAAACGGCGGACTCAACCTGGTTCCGCCTTATGCAGAAAAGACAGTGAGCATCTACAACGGCCGCGTGGAAGCATTGGCCGGTATCCTGGATTTCCTGAAGGAACAAAAGGAAAAGTATGTGGTTATGGCCGATACAAACCTGGCTGTCAACTTTGATTTCAACGCACTGATTGAAGCCCATATGGCCAGTCATGCCGATGTTACCGTGGCTTACAAGGCGGAACCTCTTCCCATTGACCTCATCGAACACCGTGACATCGGAAAAAGCCTCTACTATACCCTGGCCATTGACAACGGCCGTGTTACCAAGATGTACATGAACTCCTCGGAACCGGGAATGCAGAATATCTCCATGAACATCTACATCATTGACCGGGAGCTCCTGATTGACCAGATAAACACTGCCTATGTGCGCGGACAGGTATTCTTTGAGCGCGATATCCTGGCCCCGAACCTGGACAGGCTGAACGTACATGCATTCCGCTATGACGGGTATGTGGCCCGCATCAGCAGCATGAAGAGCTATTTTAACGAGAACATGAAGATGTTAGACGATGTCAATGTGGACGCGCTCTTTTCCGCCGGCAATCCCATCTATACCAAGATTCGCGACGACAATCCGGCCCGGTATATCAACGGCTCAAAGGTCAGC
>CAJKKX010000258.1 GCA_905200565.1 uncultured Lachnospiraceae bacterium | reverse complement strand
CGCATAAGGCAGATCCATGACACGCCCCACGTCGCGGATTACGCCCCGCGCCGCCAGCGTACCAAAGGTAACGATCTGTACCACCCGGTCCTTCCCGTACTTGCGCACCACGTAATCGATCACTTCCTGACGTCTTTCAAAGCAGAAATCCACATCAATATCCGGCATAGACACGCGTTCCGGATTCAGGAAACGCTCAAACAGAAGATTATAACGCAGGGGGTCCAGCTTCGTAATCCCCAGCGTATATGCCACCAGGCTTCCCGCCGCAGAGCCGCGTCCAGGCCCTACTATAATGTCATGATCTCTTGCATATTTGATAAAATCCCACACAATCAGAAAATAATCCACGTATCCCATCTGCCGGATGGTCCCAAGCTCATAGTTCAGTCTTTCAGTAAGCTCTTCCGTCACCGGACGATACCTCTGGGCAAGTCCCTCAAAACAGAGTTTATTCAAATATTCCCAGGAAGTATACCCCTCCGGCACATCATACTTCGGCAGCTTCGTCACGCCGAATTCGATCTCCACATGGCAGCGCATGGCGATTTTATGCGTATTTTCCAGCGCTTCCAGCGCATAAGGAAACAGCTTTTCCATCTCCTCCGGCGATTTCACATAATACTGTCCGCCCTCATAGCGCATCCGGTCCTCATCCGCCAGCTTCTTCCCCGTCTGGATGCACAGAAGAATGTCATGCGGGTCCGCATCCTGCGCATACGTATAATGCACGTCATTCGTCGCCACCAGTTCAATTCCCAGCTCCCGGCTCATACGCAGAAGCTGCTGGTTCACGCTTTTCTGTTCCGGAATCCCATGATCCTGAAGCTCCAGAAAGTAATTCCCCTTTCCAAAAATATCCTCGTATTTCAGCGCCGAGCGTTTCGCTTCCTCATACATCCCCCGCACCAGATACCGCTGTACCTCGCCTGCAAGGCAGGCGCTCAGCGCAATGATTCCCTCGTGGTACTCACGCAGTACTTCCATATCCACACGTGGCTTATAATAAAAGCCTTCCACAAAGCCTTTGGACACAATCTTCATCAGATTCCCATAGCCCGTATTATTTTCCGCCAGCAGCACCAGATGATGATACCTGTCCTCCCCGCCGGAAGTTTCCTTATCAAAACGGGAATTTGGCGCCACATAGACCTCGCAGCCCAGCACAGGATTGATCCCCGCGGCCTTCGCTTCCCGGTAGAAATCAATGACTCCGAACATCACGCCATGATCGGTAATCGCCGCACTGTCCATCCCAAGCTCTTTGACCCTGGCAACATATTCCTTTATCTTATTCGATCCATCCAACAGACTATATTCCGTATGGACGTGCAAATGTGTAAAATTCACCCCGTACCCCTTTCTTTTGCTTTCCTTTGTCTGCTTCAGACGATCTCCAGTAAAATCATATAGGCAAGCCCCACTACGGCTGTGACTACAAACGCAGGCGTTACAAAGCTTCGTTTTACGCCCTCCGGCAGCTCATGCTTCCGAAAACACCATCGCATATGCGCTTCTCTTTTGCAGTGCTTCGTCATCCAGATCATCACGCCTGCTGCCAGCGCCGTCGAAAACAGAGCCAGAAATCCCATAACTCCCGCAGCCATAACCAGCGCCTCTTTCGTCAGCTCCGCCTGCTGCGCCCCCGCGCTTCCCGCCAGTTCCTGCACAGGTTCCTGTAAAGCCATCATCAGAACGCTCCAGCCATTGATGACAAAATGCGCCGTCATGGACGCGTAGATGCTCCCCGTGATCTCAACCAGAAAACAGAATACAACGCCCAGCACCGCCGCATAAAAGAACTGGTTCAGGTTCCGGTGTATCATGCCAAATACAATCGCGCTCGCCACCGCCCCCAGAATCACGCCTTTTTCCCTGTACGCATGATAAAAAATTCCACGGTAGATCAGTTCCTCCACGACCGCCGGAATGACTGCCATGATCAGCAGATTCAAAAGAAACTGATTCTCCGCAAGCTGTGCGCCCGTCTCGCTCACATAATTCGTCGCAAACAGCATGGAGAGCGCATTGATAAAAGTCACAAGCGGCAAAAGGAGGAATCCTGTCAGCGCCGCCATCAGGATGGTAGATACCCGGATTTTCTGAAAAGGAATCCATTCCTTTACTCGAATCCGCTTTACCGCCACATAACAGATGACCGGGAGCGCAAAGAGGAGCTCACCCACCACGGAAATCTGTGTCATACTCATCCTTCCTAAAACATTCTGAAAAAGAAACGGCGATACAATTGCCCATACGATCACGCAGAAAAACAGCCTGTTCGCGCTCTTTGTCTTATTCATCCTATCTCCTCCTCTACATCCTACTTTTTCATGATGCGGTTTTCGGTAAGCTCGATGCGTCCCTGTTTCAGCAACCGTCCTACTGCGCGCTTAAACGCCGCCTTGCTGATGCCAAACTCCCGGTTGATGATTTCCGGCGATACCTTCTCTCCAAAAGGCAAAACCCCCTCATACTCGTCAATGACCCGTAAAATCAGCTCCGCATCCTTATCCATCTGAATCTCTACCCTTTCGTTCGGACTAAGATCCAGCTTGCCGTCCGGTTTTACTCCGGTGACGCGCACCGAAATGCTGTCGCCAATCTGATACCTGCCTGTAGCCTCCCTCTTGGGAATCAGGCCGGAATAGCGGTTATCTACTGCCACAAATACGCCAAAACCGCCTCCTGTCTCATAAATGGTCCCGGTCACATGGTCATCCTTTTTATAAGGAGAATCTGTATCCAGATATTCATAAACATTCATTGTCGCACAGAATCTCCGGCTCTTATCCAGATAAACGGCCACCAAAACCTGTTCGCCCGGATAGACATGTCTGGTCTGCTCCTTAAACGGGAGAAGAAGGTCTTTCTCAAGACCCCAGTCCAGAAAAGCGCCAATCTTCGAGACCTCTTTTACCTTCAGCACCGCGACGCCCCCCAGCTCTGCCTGCGGCTGCCTGCGGGTAGCGATCATCCGGTCCTGAGAATCCAGATACAAAAACACTTCCATCTGATCCCCGATCTTCGTTCCCTCCGGCACTTCTTTTAATGGAAGCAGCACCCGCTCAGCTGCCTCTTTCGCCTCTCCAAGATAGATTCCAAATTTCATCTGCTTTGCCACCGTCAGTTTCTGTTTTTTTCCTAATTGTAACATCCGCTTTCTCCTTATTTTCTAAATATGATTACTGTGCTTCCAAAAACTCGATCACTGCATAAGGCTTCCGCCCCTCATTACACAACGCTACCGTACAGCTTCCCTTCTCCACATGCACCATAGGAAATATCACGTCATGGAGCACCGCAGCCTTTTTATACTCTGCCCGCATCTGCCGGATCTGAAAGCCTTCCGGCAGAAATTCCTGTGCCATCTGCACATACTGGCCGTTGTTCACATGATGATTTGTGTCAAGCTGGTGGCGCAGAACCGGAAAGCTCTCTTTCTCCTCAAGCTCTCCTGGAAGCGCAATCTTCCTTGAGGCATACTCCATGTCCAGCTTTTCTTCTATAGTATATGCTCCGATCTGCTCCGGCTCCAGCTTTACGGGTCTTCCAGCCTCCATATCCATGAACACCCAGACAGAATTGGCCACGGCAACCTTGTTCCCCTCTGCGTCCAGCATCGCAAAATTACGGTCTCCGTAAAATGCCTTAAATCCATATGGCCAGGTCTGAACCGTGATTTTTTCACCAAATTTCGGCAAGCGGTTCACAATGATCTGCCAGGCTGAAAGAATCCATGCACAGTGTTTCTCTTTCAGACGTTCAATTCCCATGCCGATATTTTCTGAATCAAATGTGGTGCAGTCCTGGAAATAATTAATAATTCCGTTCAGGGTCAGATTCTGCCATACATCTACCTCGCTGTAGCGCACCCTGCTTTCAAACTGATAACTCATAAAACCGCCTCCTGTAGAACTATCCCTTTCTCTTACTGGCAATTGCAGAACAATGTTCTGTAAGATAAAAATAAGGCTGCTTTTTGCAAAGCAGCCTGGTAGCTGGGCTACAAGGATTCGAACCTTGAAATGACGGAGTCAGAGTCCGTTGCCT